>CBIMFD010000066.1:0-14607 GCA_966243085.1 uncultured Shinella sp. | reverse complement strand
GGTGCAGCTCTTCATGTAGCTTTCGACGGGATCCGGCGCGGGCGCGGGAAAGACGAGCGAGAAGCAGTAGACCAGCGCGATCAGGATGGGCTGGTGGACAAGGTAGATGGCAAGACTGTGGCGGCCGGCCGCTGCAAGCAAGGTTTTCCACCACGCCGTTGTCGCGGTGCCCACGCCGGCAAGCCGCTCCGGAAGCGGGCTTGCGAGGAAGAGGCGGGCGAGCGCGATGCCGATGAGCACGGGAGCGATCCAGGGTAGCAGCGGCACGTAGTCGTTCGAGCGCGGCACGTCGACGGAAAGCCCGACCCACCAGAGCGCCGGATGGTCGAAGACGGGCGAGCGCAGGTAGAGTGGCGCGGCGACGGCCGCCGCCGCGGCGAGCAGCGTCACGACTACCGGCAGGCGGAGGAAGAGCAGGCCGACGAGGCTTGCCGCGGCGATGGCATGCAGGATGCCGAAGAAGATGAAGGTCTGCGGGAAGAGGAACCAGGTGGCGAGCGTGATCAGCGCCGCCGCGAGGCCGATCTTGCCGAGACGGATGAGGAAGGGCCGCGGGCGAAAACCCTGCGCATGGCCGAGCACGAGGCTGAAGCCCGCAAGCGCGAGGAAGCTGCCGGCGATCAGCCGCGCGAAGATGCGCCAGCCGCCGGTCGTCGCCGTCTCCGGTTCGATATAGCCGAAATAGCCGAGGTCCCAGGTGAAGTGATAGATCGCCATGGCGATCAGCGCGACGGCGCGGGCCTGGTCTATGAGCGGAATGCGCGGCAGGCGGCGCATCCTCGCGCCGTCTTCCTCCATGCTGCCGTCAATCACCGTCGTCGTCATGGTTCGCGGTCGCCGCATTGCTTAGGTCCATAGGAGAATGCCACGCCAAACTTGCGCCGGGCGGATGGCGGAAAGGTGGCTGGTCGGGGGGCGATAGGTCAGTCGAGGCTTTCGAGCACGGCCGCGCGTGCGTCCGAATAGAATTGCCGGCGCACGAGCACGACGGTGATGCCGGCGGTCGTCATCATGAAGAGATAGGGGCTGACGAACCAGCCGAGATAGCCGATCGACAGGAAGATGGCGCGAAGGCCCATGTTGAACTGCTTGGCCGCCAGGATGTTCATGCGGATGACCTTGTCGGCGGCAAGCTCCGCGCCGGCCGGGTCCTTGTGGATGTCGCCGCTCATCGGCATCGCGCCGAGCAGGATCGTGCAATAGTTGAAGAGCCGGTAGGACCAGCCGAACTTGAAGAAGGCGTAGCCGAAGATGATGGCAAGCCCGCCGACCTTCAGCTCGAAACCGGCGCGGCTGCCCCGGAAGACTTCCGGCAGGTCGTTGAAGATGGTGAAGACCTGCTCCGTGGCGCCGAGCAGGGCAAAACAACTGCCGAGGGCCAGCAGCGAGGTCGAGGCGAAGAAGGCCGTACCGTTCTGCAGGCCCGCGAGGATCTGCGTGTCGATCATGCGCAGGTCCCGGTGAAGGCCATTGCGGATCCAGACGGCGCGCTGCGAACTCATCGCCCGCGTCAGGCTGACCCTGTCGAGGAATTTCGCCCGGTCCGTGACCCAGGAATACCCGATCCACAGGGTGATGAAGACGACGAGCGCGGCAAGGTCGGGTGTGTTCATGGCATGCGTTGTGCCACGGATTGCGCAATTTGCAAGCGGGCCGCGATGGCCGGGCCACGACCGTTAAAACATGGGGCGGCACGGAGGCAGGCCCTGCCCGTCATCATGGACCGCAACTGTCTGATTTTGCGACAGGTCATGCGTCCGGCGCGGGGCTTCTATGCTGCCCGTGCCTTGGTTCTGCCATTTTTCGCGATTGCGGTTTCATCAAATTTTCACTAAACAGGGGCCCGAGCAGCGCCGCTGACGGCTGCTGTGACGACATCTTCCATCGGGGAAATCATGGAAAGTACCGTTCAGAAGTCCTGCTGGGGCATCACCGTCCGTGCAGTTCTCGGTTTTGGCGCCGTTCTCGCCATCGCTCATCTCTTCGGCGGCATCTGAAAATCCCGGGCCACCGACCTTACATAAGCAGCGCGCTCCCTTGGACGCGCTGCTTTTGTTTTGGCGGCATGTCGCGTTGGTAAAACCCGATGTCGGGAGATCGCCGTGGGCGCGCCGCATGATAACGTAGCTTCAACAGTCAAAGCATAGCCTGCCGCGGCAAGGAGAAGTCCGGAAATGTTTCTTTCGGTGTTTGACGTCTTCAAGATCGGGATCGGGCCGTCCAGTTCCCACACGATGGGGCCGATGTCGGCGGCGAACCGTTTCCTCGATCTCATCCTTTCCGACGACTGGCCGCGCCCTGCCGGCGCGCAGGTCGCTGCGGTCCGCATGAGCCTGCACGGTTCGCTCGCCTATACGGGCGTCGGCCACGGTTCGGACCGCGCCGTCATTCTCGGCCTGATGGGCGAGCGGCCCGACCAGGTCGATCCCGACCGGATGGACGCCATTGTCGCCGAGGTGGAGCGCACGGGACGCATCACGCCGCCCGGCCATCCGGGCTATGCCTTCCAGCCGAAGGCCGACCTCGCGTTCGACAAGAAGAACCCGCTGCCGGGCCATGCCAATGGCATGACCTTCTCCGCCTATGACCGCGACGACCGGCTGCTCTTGAAGCGCATCTATTATTCCGTCGGCGGCGGATTCGTCGTCACCGATACGGAACTGGAACAGATGCGCACCAGCAAGGCGCGCTCCAGCGACAGGAAGGTGCCGTTCCCCTTCGCTTCGGCCAAACAAATGCTGGAGATGGCCGAGCGCTCCGGCATGACGATCGCGCAGATGAAGCGCGCGAACGAGGAAGCCGCCATGTCGCGCGAGGAATTGAATGCCGGCCTCGACCGCATCTGGGAGGCGATGAAGAACTGCATCGACCGGGGCCTCAAGAACGAGGGCATCATGCCGGGCGGCCTGAAGGTGCGACGCCGCGCCCGTTCGATCCATGACAAACTGCAGGAGGAGTGGCGCTCCAACAAGGCGAATCCGCTGCTCGCCAACGACTGGCTCTCGGTCTATGCGATGGCCGTCAACGAGGAGAACGCCGCCGGCGGGCGCGTCGTCACCTCGCCGACCAACGGGGCCGCCGGCGTCGTGCCCGCCACGATCCGCTACTACCAGCATTTCCATGAGGATGCGGACCAGGACGGCATCCGCGACTATCTTCTGACGGCCGCCGCCGTCGGCGGCATCATCAAGCACAATGCCTCGATTTCGGGCGCCGAAGTCGGCTGTCAGGGGGAGGTGGGGTCCGCCTCGGCCATGGCCGCCGCCGGCCTTGCCGCCGTCATGGGCGGCACGCCGGAACAGGTGGAGAATGCCGCGGAGATCGCGCTCGAACACCATCTCGGCATGACCTGCGACCCCATCGCCGGCCTCGTGCAGGTGCCCTGCATCGAGCGCAATGCGCTCGGTGCGGTAAAGGCCGTGACGGCTGCCTCGCTCGCCATCAAGGGCGACGGCAAGCACTTCGTGCCGCTCGACGCCTGCATCGAGACGATGCGCCAGACGGGCGTCGACATGAACGAGAAGTATAAGGAAACCTCCACCGGCGGCCTTGCCGTCAACGTGGTGGAGTGCTGACGCTTCCGCCTTCCTTGTGGAGTGCGACACGGCGGCCTCTTGACCCGGCCGCCGCCAAGGCGTTCAAAGGGGCATGGCCCTTCATCTCATCAAACTCTGTGTCGGCGCGGACTCCATCGAGGATCTGCGCGAATGGGTGTCCGAACGCTCGCTGATCGCGATCGCAGCGGGCATGGAGCCGCATTCCAGCCATATCACGCGGATGATCCCGAAGCGGGACCGGGAACTGCTCGACGGCGGTTCGCTCTACTGGGTCATCAAGGGCCAGATCCAGGCCCGCCAGCCATTGCTGAACATCAAGAGCTTTACGGATGTAGACGGCATTTCGCGCTGCGAACTGGTGCTGGGTCCGGAGGTCGTCGAGACGGAATTCCAGCCGCGCCGCGCCTTTCAGGGCTGGCGTTACCTGACGGAAGACGACGCGCCCCGCGATCTCGGGAACATGGGCGAAGGCGCCGCGGACCTGCCGCTGGAACTTCGGCGGGAACTTGCCGAACTCGGCCTTCTGTAGTCCTGGAAGTCAACGCAGGCGCAAGCGGACCGGATAACGGTGTTCGCTGATGCCGACGTGGAGATGGATGCCGATGGGCGGCTGGCCCGAGCGCCAGGCCCTGGCGCCGTGGGCGAGCAGCATGCCGACAAGATCCTTCGTCCGGTTGCGGGAACGGCCAAGCCCGATATCCGCGATGCGCATCGCCGCCTCGTGCAGCGGATGGAGCGTGCCCTTCAGCGACTTGCGTCTGGCCTCGCGCGCTTCGAGCTCAACATCGAACAGGTTCTCGTTCATCGCCATGGTCTGCCTCGTACGCTATACCCAATCGAGGATGGCGGGCCGCGAGCGGTCTCCACCGGCCTTTCCCCGCGGCCTCCGGTACGCAATACCTTCCGGCGGCCGTTGCGGTTGCAAGGCGAAATTTCAGGGATCGCGCCGGTTCGCGGCGCGGTCCGGAGTCGCTACTGCTGGCTGGCCCAGCAGGCGAAGCCCTTGCTCTTCAGCGCCTTGCAGGCGGCCGCCGCGCGGTCCTGGTCTCCGAAACCGCCGAAACGGGCGCGATAGAGCTGGCCGTTGCCGCTGGCGACGGCCACGGTGAACGGGGTTGCGCGGGAGAGTGTCCTGCCGGCCTGGTCCTTGGCCTTGGCCAGCAGCTTCTGCGCCTGGTCGCGGTCCGGCGTCGCGCCGATCTGGATCACCCAGCCGGAGGGCGTGGGCTCAGCCTTGACGGCCGAGGTCGTCAGCGCGTCGATGTCGGCATCGCCTTCTCCGGAGATTTCCTCCTGCGGCACGGCGGCTTCGCGCTGGAGCTTCAACGTGGCGGCGAGCGCGCGCTTGCCGACGATCTCCGCGTTGCTTTCCGTCGCTGCGTAAGCGGTCGCGATGCGCGTCTCTTCGTAGCGGTAGGTCGGGATCGGCCCACTTTCCGGCAGGTCGATGCTGGCGACGGATGCGCCGGCGCCCAGCGTCGGCGCGTCCCTGGTCTCGGCGATCAGGTCGCCGCTGCCGCGGCGCGAAGCCTTTGGCATGTAGGCGGCGAGGAGCTTGCGCATCTGCTTGTCGCGGGAAGCGCCCGACCGGCCGCCCATGACGACGCCCACCACGCTGCGGCCGTCGGTGACGGCCGAGGTGACGAGATTGTATCCGGAAGCGCGGGTGTAGCCGGTCTTGATGCCGTCCACGCCCCGTACGGTGCCCAGCAGCCGGTTGTGGCCGCGAATGACCTGCTTGCCCATGCGGAAGCTGGTGGTGGAGAAATAGTGGTAATATTGCGGGAAGTGCTGGCGCAGCGCGATGCCGAGACGGGCCTGGTCACGCGCGGTCGTCACCTGCGCGGTGTTCGGCAGGCCGCTGGCGTTGCGATAGACGGTGCGCGTCATGCCGAGTGCCTTGGCCTTCTGCGTCATGATGCGGGTAAAGCGCTCTTCCGAGCCGCCGAGGAGTTCGCCGAGGGCCGTGGCGGCGTCGTTCGCCGAGCGGGTGATGAGGCCGAGGATGGCCTGCTCGACCGTAATCGACCTGCCTGCACCCACGCCGAGCTTGGTCGGCGGCTCGCTGGCGGCGTTCTTGGAGAAGGGAACGCGCGTATTCAGACGGATCTTGCCGGCCTCGAGGGCCTCGAAGGTGAGATAGAGCGTCATCATCTTCGTCAGCGACGCCGGGTAGCGCAGTTCGTCTGCGTCCTCGCTGTAGAGCACCTTGCCTGTCTTGGCGTCGACGACGATGCCGGCATATTGCGCGGCGGCCGCCGGCGCGGCGAAGGCCAGGGTGGTGACCATTCCGACCATCGCCAGGCATTTCGCCGCATTGGCAATTGCCCGGCAGGAACGGGGGAGGACGTCGAGGAATACGGAACGGGGCACTACGCTACTCTTCATTCTCGGATTGCACATGTTGTCCGGGCGATTTCCCGGGGCGACCGTTGCCAGCACAGTAGCGGCACAGCGTTACCAATCGGTTTATGATGAATCATTGGTTTCTGAGATCGCTGGTGTTTTATGGCTTGAGGGCGGTGGAGACGGAGCGGCCGTTTTCGACGAAAGATCGGCCGACATAGGCGCGCACGCGCGCCTCCATGGCGCGCCACTGCGGCAAAAGTCTGCTCGAAAAACGGTAAAGCACAGAAAGATCGCGGCCGATGTGGATATCGCGCTGGCAGTCCGCGCTGGTCGATTGCAATTCGCTTTCCGGCATCATGCAGCGCACGGCATAGTCCGAGCCGTCCGGCAGGATGCCCGTGAAGAAGACTTCGTCGCCGTAGCCCGAATTCTCCTTCAGCGGCTGCAGGGTGAGGCCGTCCGGGCCGGGCTCCGGCCGGTCGTCGAAGAGGTGACTGTAGATCGGCTCCAGCCGGCCGGACATGTCCCGCGACATCGTGCTCTGGGAAAGATTGAGGAAAATCAAGCCTTCCGGCCTGTTGGCGTCATTGAAGCGAAAACGCTCCGCATCGCTGTAGCCGTCCATTTCCGGCCAGGTGAGATAGAGATCGACATGCTCGGCGCGGCCCGTATGGCGCTGCTCCTCGAAGCGGATCGTGTTGGCGGGAAGCCGGATCTGATCCTGGCCGATGACGATATCGATGGGGTCTGCGCTTTCCGTATGGCCGGCAAGGGCGATGCGCTCGCCCAGCATGCGCCCGCCGACGCTGATCGCCACGGTGAGGCAGGCGAGCATCGCCACGCCGATCGTCAGCCGCGTCAGGAAGCGGTTGGAGATCAACGGGGCCTGTTCTTCGTTGCCGGCCGTTAGCGCAGCCATCTTCCCCTCACGAATGCTCGTTCGTCCATGACGGAACAATTGGGCGAAGCGTCTGCGAACAGGGTTAATTTTTTATTGAAATGACCAGATGAAAGGGGGAGCGGCCGGTTCCGGGACAATAGAACCGGCCGCAGGGCCATGGTCGGGGACGGGGATTGGGGACTGACCGGGCCCATTCGTTGCCCGGCGTGCTTGCCGGGCAGTCTCTTCACGCGGCGCCGGACGTCAGCGCACGCTACCGACGGCTTCGGCACGGCCGTCCTGCAGCTTCACCCATTTGCCGGCATTCGCCGAGGACTGGCGCTTGAGGAAACGGTATTCCGTTTCCGACCAGAGCAGGACCTTGTTGCGCATGTTGTCGAGCACGAAATCGCCGCGGTCGGTGCGCACCGTCAGTACCGCGTGGCCTTCGCCGTTCGGCTGGAGCACCACGGTGATGAGCAGGTTGGAAGGCGAAATTCCGGCCTGGACCAACTTCTTGCGCTTGAGGAGCACATAATCCTCACAGTCGCCGGCAAGGTCCGGATAGGTCCATTCTTCCTCGACGCCATAGATTTCCATGTCGGTCATCGGCTGGACGTCCGTGTTGACCGTGTAGTTGACGTTGAGGATCGTCTTCCAGTTTTCCTGCGTCAGCACGAGCGGACCGGCATCCTTGCCGTTGGAGCCGCACTCATCGCCGTAGCGCTTGCAGAACTCGTAATGGCCGATCGGCTGATTGGTCGCACCTGCGAGCGGGATGTTCGCCGGAAGGGCCATTGCGGCCTGTGCTGCGGCCAGAGAGAAGAGGAATGCAAATGTCCCTGTCTTGGTGGCTTTTGTCATTGTGTCGTCCCCGTTTGATGAGGTTACAATGACAGGTATGTTTTGAGCTTACGCGAAAAGCCGAAGTATAACTTAGTTCAAATCAAGATCGTATAAGTATAAAATATGAAGAAAACTTATCCTTCATTTTATGTGTATTTGAAGCGCTTTTGATTAAAATTTGAACGGTTTTCCGGATCGGCGCCGAAGGCGCAAGCCGGGCAAAATATTGGTTTTAAATGGCGATTCTGGATTTTGGGTGTCGCCCGATCGAATTGGATTACGAGGCGGCCGCTCGCGTGCGTCCTGTGGCGCGGACGTAAGCCGGCGCATTTCTTTTCCAAGCCCGCAGCGTCCAGCCGCGCCGGCGAGAACCGGTGGCTTTGACAGGCAAAATTTTTTTGAGATTCTTGCCGACAGCGATGTGCCGGGCTGAAACAGCAAAAGGGACCAATGGCCCCTTCCAGACAGTACCGATAACAGAGTGTGCCGATTCGCTACAGGAACGCCGTCAGGGCTTCCTTCGACTGGACGGAGGAGAATTCGATGGCGACGCCTTCCTGGAAGTGGCGTACCACGCGGCCCTTCATGTGGCCGAGCTGCACCGGCGTGCCGAGCGCCGGGCGCACGTCGATATCGACCGCCGCGCCCGAGAGCGAGAGGTCGATGATGCGGCAGGGATAGCGCCGGCCGTCGTCGAGCGTCAGGTCGGTGCTGGTGTTGCGCGGGGTCAGGCGGTTGTGCCGGCGGTCTTCCGGCAGGCCGAGTTCATGCTTGTTGGCGATCCAGGTGAGCTGCGCCGCCAGCTTTTCCCGCTTGCGGTCCGTCGCGTTGAGCTGGATGGCGAAGCCCGTGTCGTTGACGATGGCGACCGTGCCTTCGATGCGGCCGAGATGGTCGACATAGGCGATGATCCGCTCGCCCATGCGCGGGCGGGCGGCACACTGGAAAGCGGCATCGCCCGGAGACATGTCGAGGACCGTGCAATCGTATTCGTCGTGGCTCGCCACCATCAGGCGGCCGGGCAGATTCACCGAGACGCGCTGGAAGCTGCGCTGCTCGGGCTGCGGCTTCTTGGCGGCAGGCGATGATTGCTGGAATGAATACATGAGCGCAGGGGCCTGATGATCCTATCTATTTCCAACTCTTAACCTTTCGAGGTTAACAGAAGGTTTGCCGGACCGGCGGAATGCCATCTGGCGTTGGCGGGACGACAACTTTCAGGCGTTTCGGGTTGTATCGTCAGCCTTGTGCGGCTCGCGGGCCTTCCGTCCCCCCTCGAATATCCTGAGATGCATGACCTGGCCGAAGGTCTGGCCGAGGCCGGACGGGCGCACGGCCATGACGGACGCCGGCATGGGAACGGCGGGCCGGCCGCCGGCAAGCGTGCGCATGCGCGCCGGATCGATGACCGATATCGAACCGAGAGTCGCGTAGCGGAAGGCCGAGAGCGGCTGGCGCTGGCCGGGCAGGGGAGCGAACGCGCCGATGATGCGATCCGCCGTCCTGCCTTTCGAGGCGAGCGGCAGAAGCACGATTTCCGCTTCCGTCGTCTCCAGCGCGCCATCGACGAGTTGCACGGCCATGACCGCGGGCGTCGCGTGGGCCATGACGTTCTCCGTGATGCGTGCGACGCGGCTGCGCAGGTCCGGCGAAAAGAGCGCGTCGAAATCCGTCTCCTTCAGCTCGCGGCCGAACTGGGCGCAGAAGCGTGTGCCGGCAAGGCGGAAGCGCGGATTGCGCAGCCGGCTCTGCTCGAGGATGAAGACATCCGGCAGAATGACGGCGATGTCGGCGGGCTCGATGGCGCTGCGCAGCGGAGCGGGCCGCTCGCCGCGCCGGCGTGTCCAGTAATCGTAAAGAGCCGTCGCGGCCTTCGTCTGCATGCGCATCATCCGATCGATTCCGTGCCGTTCCGGCACATGAAGGGGGCCGGAACGGGCATTTTCCGATGGCGTTGCGAGTTTCGTGCCAGCGCGATGTTAAGGTTAATGATTGGTTTACATTGCGCCGGAAGCCCATCCCGTGGAACATCCGGCCATCCCTCCACGAGGGAATGGTTTACCGCACATCACTTTCTGCCCCGGGGATTGGGGGCGCCGGCCGTCAGCGAAAGCTGCACGGCCTTTCTTTTCTCTGTATAAGCGCGATTCTGTTTCGAGAGTGGATGGATTGTCATGAGTAACGACGAGGTCGAAATCGGGGGCGGGACGGCGGACGTGCGCAAGCGGGAGCCGGCATTCAACCTGCCGCAGGGCCTCGTCCTGGCGCTTGCGCTGCTGACACTGGTCCATCTCGTGCGCACCTATCTCCTGTCGCCGGAAGCCGACAGTTTCATGCTCCTGCATTTCGCCTTCGTGCCGGGCTGCTATGCGGTCGCCTGCCCGGAGCAGGGTATGGGCTGGCTGTGGAGCCCCATCACCTATTCGCTGCTGCACGGTAGCTGGGAGCACCTGATCTTCAACGCCTTCTGGATGGTCGCCTTCGGCGCGCCAGTGGTGCGGCGCATCGGCCCTCTCCGGTTCTTCCTGTTCTGGTGCCTTTCTTCCGCGGCGGCCGTCGCCTTCCATACTGCGCTGCACTGGGGCGAGATGATCCTCGTCGTCGGCGCCTCCGGCGTCGTTTCCGGCCTCATGGGGGCGGCGGCGCGCTTCGTCTTCTCGCCGAGCGGGCGCATCAGCCGGCAGTTCGCCCATCTCAACCGGCGCCTGACGATTCCTGAGGCGCTTTCCAACCGCTCGGTCCTTGTCTTCTCGGGAATCTGGTTCCTCACCAACTTCCTGATCGGCTTCGGCCAGATCTTCGGCCCGGTCGCCGGCGGCGCCGTCGCTTGGGAAGCGCATATCGGCGGCTTCCTCTTCGGCTTCCTCTTTTTCCCGGTTTTCGACGTCGTCATCGCCGAGAGCCGGCGGGATTAACGATAGTCCATTAGCGGTCTTGCAATCGCCTTTTTCGTAGCGCACCATGCTTGCGTTCCGGTTCGCACATGCCACCGGGACGGTGTGGCATCCGCAAGGAGGAAGGGATGCCGCCCACGTACTGGCAGGGCATTCCTGCACGGGTGCCCCGCCTCTCTGTCATGATGCACACGGGAGGTACGCATGTATGTAAAGGCAATACTGGACGAAAAAGGCCGCAACGTCGTAACCGGCGGCCCGCAGCTCACCGTCAGGCAGGCTGCCGTCTATCTGCATGAAAACCACATCGGCGCCATCGTCATCGTCGACCGCAACGACCGCATCGCGGGCATTGCGACCGAACGGGATATCGTGGCCGCCATTGCCCGCAACGGGGCCGAGTGCCTCGACAAGCCCATTTCCTCCATCATGTGGGGCAATGTCTATCGTTGCGGCGAGAACCAGAGCGTCAACGACCTCATGGAAATGATGAGCAAGCTGCGCGCCCGCCATATTCCGGTGGAAAAGGAAGGGCGGCTCGTCGGCATCGTCTCGATCGGCGACGTGGTCAAATCCCACATCCGCGCCATCCAGCACGAGGCCGATGCTATCAAGGCCTATATTTCAAGCTGATCCGGCGCCATACGGTTTCGGGCGGAACGGTCCTGCCGCTCCGCCCGCCGTCTCTTTACGTCGCTTGCCGCGCCTCAGCGCATCAGCACCACTTCCTGCATGCGCTTGATCTCTAAAATCCGGGCCTTGGTTTCCAGGTAGCCGCGGTCGATGGATTCGCCGGCGCGGTGGAACTCGGACAAGCCGATATCCGACAGCTTGGGATGCAGCGCGAGGTCCGGCGGATCGCCGGCAAGGCGCGCGCGGGAAATGCGGTCCTGGATGATGTTGAAGGACTGCACCATCACGCCCGTCAGGCCGAGCCGGGCGGCGCTGTCTTCCTGGCGCGGCTCCTCGATCTTCTGCTGGCTTGCGCTGTGCTTGATCACCGCCGAGCGGCCGTAGAGGTCGTAGTTGAGGTTGACGGCAACGACCAGCGGCTCCTCATAGGCGCGGCAGACGGAAACCGGCACCGGATTGACCAGGGCGCCGTCGACCAGCGTGCGGTTGTTGCACTTGATCGGCTCGAAAATGCCGGGCAGCGCATAGGAAGCGCGCAGCGCGGTGATGAGGGAGCCGCCGTTGATCCACACTTCATGGCCGCTATTGACTTCCGTAGCCACGGCGACGAAGGGGCGGTCGAGATCCTCGATCGAGAGGTTTTCCAGATGCTCCTGCATGCGCTTCGTCAGCCGCATGCCGCCGAAGAGGCCGGAGCCGCGAATGGTGAAATCGAGAAGGCCGGCGATGCGGCGCATGGTGAGCGAGCGGGCGAAGGCCTCCAGCTCGTCGAGCTTGCCGGCCAGATAGCAGCCGCCGACGAGGGCGCCGATGGAGGTGCCGGCGATCATGCCCACCTCTATGCCTTCCTCGTCCAGTGCCCTGAGCACGCCGATATGGGCCCAGCCGCGGGCGGCGCCGCCGCCAAGTGCCAGCGCGATCTTGGATTTGCGCGGCGGAGCCGGCGCGGGAATGTGGGACATGTCGTTCATGGAAGGTCCGCCCGGATCCGATGCATCCGCCGTTACGAGGCTACGATTGAAACTCCAGTTCAGCATTCCGGACCTCCGTTCCCAAGAGGAATTCGCGGCGATGAAAACAGTTCCGGTCTCCCGGCCCCCGAGGCAACACGATAGATGACAGGATAGTTGCAGTCCGTGACGCGAGGAACTTGAAGGGCGAAAGAATGCCCGAAGGGCGTTCCCGGCGCATTCGGTCCGGGCTGGAGGAGGGGGATTGCCCGCAGGATCGTTTTCCCCGGAAGGGTGGCTTTGGAGACCGGCCGTGACGCACGCGAGCGATGGTGTTCCATGTCCTGATCCACGATGGCGGGGATAAAGGCCGCCATGCGAGCGATTAGGCGTCCGCACCCGTTGCCAAAGCGTGAATCCGTGCCGGAACGGGACGGAAAACCTGTCGATGCTTAATTTTTCCTATACACCGCCGCAGGATCGAACTGGGGCGTGCCGCCGGTGATCGCCAGCGTGGCGCCGTCCGGGCCGATCGAGACGGTGCGGTAGAAACAGGAGCGCCGGCCGGTGTGGCAGGTGGCGTCGTGGCCGGCGACGGAGACCTTCAGCCAGACGGCATCCTGGTCGCAGTCCGTGCGCATTTCCACGACGGTCTGGAGGTTGCCGGAGGTCTCGCCCTTCTTCCACAGCGCCTTGCGCGAGCGGCTCCAGTAGTGGGCGATGCCCGTCTCGACGGTGAGCGCCAGCGCCTCGGCATTCATGTGCGCGACCATCAGCAGTTCGCCGTCCTTCGCATCGGTCACCACGGCCGTCACGAGGCCGTGCTCGTCGAAACGGGGCGTGAAGGCCGAACCGGTTTCGAGTTCGGCCTTGTCGGCGGAAGGGGCATTGAAGGTGATGGTCATGGCGGGCGGCTTCCTTGCACGAAGCCGGCCTCGCCTAGCTCCGGATCATCGTCATGAACCGGACCTGTTCGGCCGGTTCGGTCTTGAACGTACCCGTAAATGTGGTGGTGAGGGTTGTCGAGCCCTGTTTCTGGATGCCGCGCATCGCCATGCACATATGCTCGGCCTCGATCATCACCGCGACGCCGCGCGGGTTCAGCGTCTCGTCGATCGCCTTGGCGATCTGCGCCGTCATCGTCTCCTGCGTCTGCAGGCGGCGGCCGTAGATCTCGACGACGCGGGCGATCTTGGAGAGCCCCAGCACCCGGCCGTTCGGCAGATAGGCGACATGCGCCTTGCCGATGATCGGCACCATATGGTGCTCACAGTGCGAGAAGAACGGGATATCCTTTACGAGCACGATATCGTCATAGCCGGCAACCTCCTCGAAGGTGCGGCCGAGAACGTCCTCGGCGGCAAGGTCATAGCCGGAGAAGAGCTCGCGATAGGCTTTCGCGACGCGGGCCGGCGTATCGAGCAGGCCTTCGCGTTCCGGGTCGTCGCCCGCCCAGCGCAGGAGAACGCGTACCGCGTCCTCGGCTTCCTTCTGCGTCGGACGGTCCGACGGTTCGTCGATACGCGGAAAATTGGTGACGATGGCGTCCATGGACCCATTGACCTTTCTGCAGGTTACCTGACGTGTTTATCGGACTCGCCACTGGCCATTCGCCTAACCCTGCAGGCTTGGGTTCCGTTGGCGGGCTCCGGGGCTTTCAGGTTTTCGCTTAACAGTGCGTCGACCGTCCGGCACGGTTTCCCAAACAACAGGTGATGGCCCCACATCTTGCAAAACCCTCACCCCAATACGAGTTATCATATAGTATCGATGACGGAGTGCGAAAGAGGCCGAGGGCGACACGCCGTGCTTTTTTCCCGACTGCACCGGAATAATCTCCCAGAATCCTTGAAGATTCGGCAAAAAAGGCGGAAAACGGGGCCATGATGGACGACATTTATAACAGCCGTATCCTGGAGTTCGCCGGCAACATTCCGCGCATCGGCACGCTTGCCGACGCAGACGCCGAGGCGGGCGCCCATTCCAGGCTCTGCGGCTCGCGGGTGAAGGTCTATCTCAAGCTCGACGGCGACCGCGTCAGCGATTTCGCCCATGAGGTGAAGGCTTGCGCGCTCGGCCAGGCGTCCTCCTCCATCATGGCGCGCCATGTGATCGGCGCGACGGTCGAGGAGATCCGAATGGCGCGCGAGGACATGCTCGCCATGCTGAAGGCAGACGGCGAGGGGCCTTCCGGCCGCTTCGAGGACATGCGGTTTCTCAAGCCCGTCAGGGACTACAAGGCTCGCCACGCCTCCACCATGCTGACCTTCGACGCCGTGGTGGACGCCATCGGCCAGATCGAGGCCAGGCGGCTGGAAACGGCGGGGTGAGGGTGATGGTCTTGCCGCTGCGGGGCGGCTCTGTGCCCAAGCGAACGCCGTTGCCGCGGCTGCACCCCCCTCTGGCCTGCCGGCCATCTCCCCCTCAAGGGGGGAGATTGGATGGAGCACCGTTTCGTCTCTCTTTAACGCAGCAATTTGGGCAAGGGTCTCGCGTCT
>CBIMFD010000065.1:0-14717 GCA_966243085.1 uncultured Shinella sp. | reverse complement strand
ATGATGCGCGGCACCTTCGCCAATATCCGCATCCGCAACCACATGCTCGGCCCGAACGGCAAGGAAGGCGGCTACACGATCCACTATCCCTCCAAGGAAGAGATGTCGATCTACGACGCGGCCATGAAATACAAGGAAGAGGGCGTTCCGCTCGTCATCTTCGCCGGTGTCGAATACGGCAACGGCTCCTCGCGCGACTGGGCGGCCAAAGGCACGAACCTGCTCGGCGTCAAGGCCGTGATCGCGCAGTCCTTCGAGCGTATCCACCGCTCGAACCTCGTCGGCATGGGCGTCATTCCCTTCGTCTTCGAGGAGGGCACGACCTGGGCGACCCTCGACCTCAAGGGGGACGAACTGGTGACCATCGAGGGTCTGGAAGGCGATATCAAGCCGCGCGAGAGGAAGGTCGCCAAGGTCACCTATTCCGACGGCACGGTGAAGGACGTTCCGATCCTCTGCCGCATCGATACGCTGGACGAGGTCACCTACGTCAACAACGGCGGCATCCTGCAGACGGTGCTGCGCGATCTCGCCGCCTGATCCTCTTCGGATGTGAAATGCAAGATGCCGGGGCTCTCCAGCCCCGGCATCTTTCGTTTTCGGGCTGCAAGGCTCACTCCATCGTGACTTTCCGTTGAAGCGGCAAGGGCGTATGACGGCTGAAAGGCTGGCCGCAGCGCCGCGCTTCATTGGAAATGACCATGCCGAGACCGTACACACCGGAATGTCTGGCGATCCTGCTGATGCTGGGCGCCGGCACCGCCCATGCGCAGGAATCCATCGAGCCCAAGGGCGTGGTAGAGCTCTTCACCAGCCAGGGCTGCTCGTCCTGCCCGCCCGCCGACAAGGCTCTGGAAACGCTTGTGCGCGAGGGGGACGTCGTGGCGCTCTCCTACCATGTCGATTACTGGAACTATCTCGGCTGGGCGGACACGCTTGCCTCCAAGGACAATACCGACCGGCAATACGCCTATGCCCGCATGTTCGGCCGCAACGGAGTCTATACGCCGCAGGCCGTGCTGAACGGGCGCGAGCACGTCAACGGCGCCGATCTCAAGGGGATTCGCACCCGCATCGACGCCATGTCGGGCGAGGGCAAGGGGTTGAAGGTTCCCGTCGCGGCCGAGGTGAAGAACGATGAATTGCGCATTCGCGTCGGTGCGGGCGAGGGCAAGGCCAATATCCTCATCGCCTATTTCGAGCGCAGATACCGGATCGACATCGACAAGGGCGAGAACCGCGGCAAGACGGTCGACTACTGGCATGCGGTGACCGACATGGAAACGATCGGCATGTGGGAAGGCAAGGAGACCAACCTGGTGCTTCCGGCCGACATGCTGAAGAAGAAAAAGAAGGCGGGAGGCTGCGCGGTGCTGCTCCAGCGCATGAAGACGGCCGATACGCCGGGTGCAATCCTCGGCGCGACGGTCCTGTCGGGCGGGCCGTCCGCGCTCTGAAAGGCTTTCGGGGGAGGTCCGGTCCGGCTTCTTCGAGGGGCTGGGGCTTGAGGGTTCGAAGAAACACGGACCGGACCGGGACGAAGCTGCCGGCAACGAATACAGGGCAACCTCGACAGACGCCTGCCATACCGTACCGGATTCCGCGTGAGGCGGTGGCGGGCAGGGCGGCGACGGGCGGACTTTCCCTTTAAATTTGGGCGTCTGTTTGTCTGAAATGCGGCGGAACGGATTTTTGCGGGAAACGCGCCGTCCGCCGCCGCGCCCGTTCGCCTTGCATTTCGCTGCCGGTCAGGCACACTGTCATCGAGCCGTCACAGGAAGGCGCGGAGATTCGATGACCGATCAGCCGGATTTGCAGGCGTCCAATGTCGTGGTCGACCTCAGGGAATACCGCAGCAGCAAGGACCCGCTGCCGGTGACCTTCCATCGGCGGGAACTCGATGCCATCCTGTGGGTCTACGGCCGCATGGTCGGCGAGGGCGAATGGCGCGACTATGCCATCGACCACCTGCGCGACAAGGCTGTCTTCTCCATCTTCAAGCGTTCCGGCGAAATGCCGCTCTACCGCGTCGAGAAGAACCCCAAGCTTGCCGCCAAGCAAGGCGCCTACAGCGTCGTCAACCAGCACGGCACGATCCTGAAGCGCGGCCACGCGCTGAACCAGGTGCTGAAGGTGTTCGACAAGGCGCTGCGTCTCGTCGAGACGTGAGAGTTCGCTTGCGACGCCCCACCTAGCTCAAGCCCAACGATGACGAAAGGACATTGGCGGGGATGCCTTACCCCGCCGCGATTTCCGCACTCGCCTCGATCCGTTCCATGTCGTCGTCCGACAGGCCGAAATGGTGACCGATCTCGTGGATGAGGACATGGGTGATGATGTCGCCGAGGGTTTCTTCGTTCTCGGCCCAATAGTCGAGGATCGGGCGGCGGTAGAGGGTGATGCGGTTCGGCATCTCGCCGGTCTCGACCGTGAATCGTTCGCTGATGCCGCGGCCCTCGAAGAGGCCGAGCAGGTCGAAGGGCGTCTCGAGCGCCATGTCCTCGAAGACGTCGTCGCTCGGGAATTCGGAGATCTCGATGATGAGGTTGCCTGTCAGCGCGCGGAACTCCTCCGGCAGGTGGCCATAGGCCTCCAGCGCCAGGGATTCGAATGCGCTGATGGTCGGGGCATGCCGGTTACGCCAATCCTCGGTCTGATCAATGCGGGCCATGGGCTCTCCTTTGCCCGTCATATAGACGATTTCCAGCGTTTTTCGAGGGTCGAATTTGCATGGCGGGCCTGCGGGCGGGAGGGCCGGCGGTCTTTGCAAACCGATTCGAGATCGCCTGTCGGGGACCCAACGACGCTGTCGCGGAAAAACAGAGGGGGAAGCGAGTTATGCAATAAAATGTGATCGGCCGGTTTGTCGCAGCCCAAAACTCCAAGATCCGCTTCGACGCAGTGTAACGCCATGAAAACGCGAGCCTTTTAATCAAGATTAGAATCGCTCTAAAAAGTTAAGTCAGCGGGGCTGACCTGTTCATTCTTGACATGGAAGGTCTTCTTTTGCTTAATCCCGGAAACCCAGTGCTTTGCGTATGACAGGCAAGTCGAAATGCTCGTTTGCAGTTGCAACTTCATCACCGAAAAGGAAATCGTCGACACGATCAACGGCCTCCTCGACGAGGACTGTTGGCAGCTCATCGTGCCTGCAAAAGTCTACCACGCGATGCAGAAGCGGGGGCGCTGCTGCGGCTGCTTCCCCAACGTGGTCGACATCATCATCCGCACCACCGAGCAGTACCACGCCCGTCATGACTCGACGGACGCCGAGATATTTGATTTCATGACCCGCCTCAAACAATTCCATGAAGAAAACAGGAGAGCGGATCTTGAAAGGCGACAAAAAGGTCATCGAGCAGCTTAACGAAGCGCTCTATCTCGAGCTGGGCGCTGTGAACCAGTACTGGCTCCACTACCGCCTTCTCGAAGACTGGGGTTACACGCTTCTCGCCAAGAAGGAGCGTGCCGAGTCCATCGAAGAGATGCAGCACGCCGACAAGCTCGTCGCCCGCATCATCTTCCTCGAAGGCCACCCGAACCTGCAGACCGTCGCACCGCTACGCATCGGCCAGAACGTCAAGGAAGTTCTGGAAGCCGACCTCGCCGGCGAATACGACGCGCGCACGGCCTACAAGAACTCGCGCGATATCTGTCATGGCGCCGGCGATTACGTCAGCATGAAGCTCTTCGAGGAGCTGCTGGCGGACGAGGAAGGCCATATCGATTTCCTCGAGACCCAGCTCGAACTGCTCGGCAAGCTCGGCGAGGAGAAATACGGCCAGCTCAACGCCGCGCCGGCCAACGAAGCCGAATAGTTCCGGCCTGTCCATGAAGCGGAAATCCCCGGCAAAGCCGGGGATTTTTGTTTGTCACGGCGCCAGATGGGCGAAGGCGGCGACAACCTCTTCGTAGACCCCGCGCTTGAAGGAGACGACCAGTTCGGGCAGATCGCGCATCGGCTTCCATTCCCAAGCGTCGAACTCGGCCTCGTGGCCTCCCGGCGGCGGGTTGATGGCGATCTCGCTTTCCGGACCCTCGAAGCGGAAGGCGAACCAGCGCTGTGTCTGGCCGCGATACTTTCCCTTGAGGCCGATGCCGATGAGATGTGTGGGCAGGTCATAGTTGATCCAGCGCCCCGCGTCGGCGATGAGCGAGACGCTCTTCATGCCGGTCTCTTCGTAGAGCTCGCGATAGGCCGCCTCCAGCGGGTCCTCGCCCTTGTCGATACCGCCCTGCGGCATCTGCCAGAGCTGCGGCGAGCCGTCATATTCGGAATTGCCGACGGGAATGCGCCGTCCCGCCCAGACCTTGTTCTGCCGGTTCAGCACCATGATGCCGACGCAGGGGCGGTAGGGCAGGTCCTCGGCCCGAACCACCTTGTCCTTTTCCTTGCCCATCGAATGTTCCTATTTCCTGGCGGGAATGGCTGCGAGCGACGCGACGCCGACGATCTCGATACCGCGGCCTCCTGCTTCCTCGCACCATTCGCGGATCGCGTCCACACTTTCGTCGAAGGCGGAGGCGATGCCGATCGCCGTGCCATTGCGCCGCGCGATGCGCTCCAGTTCGTCGAGCTTCTTCAGGACCGCGGGACGGGAAAGCTCTCCATCGAGCTGGAGATCGGCGAAGGCGTGCGGCGCCTCGATGGAGCCGGCGACGGTGCCGGAGAGCGACTGGGCCGAACTGCCGTCGTCGAGGAAGAGAAGGCCGCGGCTCGCAATGTCGCGCATCATCGGCTCCAGTGCATCGGCGTCGGAGAGGAAGCGCCCGCCCATGAAGTTGACGATGCCGGTATAGTTGGTGATCTGCGCCATGGCTCGGTGCAGCTCGGTAAGGTTCTTCGCCGTGCCGGCATCGGTGCGCAGCGTATAGAGGCCGGGGTCCGTCTGCGGGTAGTCGAAGGGCTCCAGCGGCATCTGGAGCAGGATCTCGTGGCCGCCCCGGCGCGCGTCCTGCATCCAGCGCTGCAGGCTGTTGCCGCTTGCGGCAAAGGCCAGCGTCACCTCGCCCGGAAGCTCGTGGATGGCGCGCTGCGTGCCCGTCTGGCTGAGGCCGAGCCCGCCGACGACGATGGCGATCCGCGTGCCGCGCGCGCCGGACCACGGCCGGGCGTATTGGTCCATCGCACGCGTGCCGTCGAGGCCGATGATCGGGATCTTGCCTTCGGGCGTTTCCTCCAGAAGGTCCTCGTTCGGGAAAGCGGCGGTGCGCGGATCCTGGCCGATACGGCTCGCCTCGATGACGAGCGGCCCGTCGCCGTCGCGGGCGCCCGGCCGATAGGTGCGCACGACATTGCCGTCGTCGGTCAGCGTCTCGCGGACATTCGCCCCGGAAAGGCCGTTCGCGCGGCGCACGCCGTCCTTCGCCCCGGCGGTCTTGAGGTCGGCCTTGTCGCCCGAGGCCGTCTCGCTGGCTGCAAGCTCGAGCGGCGCCGTGGCAAGACCGCTCGGCGCCAGGGCGGTCCAGGTGGAAAAGCCGAGAAGGCCGGCGGTAACGAGGGAAAACACGACGGGGCCGGCGGAGAACCGCGAGGGTCCCGGCGGTCCTGGCCTTGCCTTGCGGTCCTGGCCGAGAGGTGCGTGAATGTCTGTGCCCAAGGTCAGTCCGCGCCGGCCGAAAAATGCATGGGAAAACGGGGCCTGCCCTGCGGCAGGCCCCGTGATTTCGGCTTACTTCTTCAGTTCGGCCTTTTCCGGATTGGCCGGGAAGGCGGGGTCCGTCTTCTGGCCGCGCAGCAGTTCCAGCGCGTATTGAAGCTGGACGTCGTCCTTGGCTTCCGGCGGAACGTAGGCGGAGGAGCCGGAGCCCTGCTCGGTCTCGCTCTGGCCCTGGATGTGGCCGCGCAGGCTGGATTCGCCGGCGGTTTCCAGCTTGCCCTGCAATTCCGGCGGGAGCGGCTGCTCGACGGTGATGTCCGGCGTGATGCCGGTGCCCTGGATCGACTTGCCGGACGGCGTGTAATAGAGCGCCGTCGTCAGGCGCAGCGCGCCCGCTTCGCCCATCGGGATGATGGTCTGGACGGAACCCTTGCCGAAGGACCGCGTGCCGAGCACCGTGGCGCGGCGCAGGTCCTGCAGGGCGCCGGCGACGATCTCGGATGCGGACGCCGAGCCGCCGTTGACGAGGACGATCACCGGCTTGCCGTCGATATCGTCGCCCGGCGTCGCGTTGAAGCGGCGGGTCTCGTCCTCGTTGCGACCGCGGGTCGAGACGACCTCGCCGCGCTCCAGGAAGGCATCGGAGACGTTGATCGCCTGGTCGAGCAGGCCGCCCGGGTTGAGGCGCAGATCGAGCACGTAGCCCTTCAGCTTGTCGGCCGGAACCTCTTCCTTGATCTTGGCGATCGCAGCTTCCAGGTCGTCATAGGTCTTCTCCGTGAAGGAGATGATGCGCAGGTAGCCGACATCGCCTTCGACGCGCGACTTGACCGCCTTCACGGCGATGATGTCGCGCACGATGGTCAACTCGATCGGCTTGTCGGCGCCCTTGCGGATCAGCGTCAGCTTGATCGGCGTGTTGACCGCGCCGCGCATCTTCTCGACGGCGTCTTCCAGCTTCAGGCCGCGCACGTCCTGGCCGTCGATCTTCGAGATGAAGTCGCCGGCAAGAACGCCCGCGCGGGCGGCCGGCGTGTCGTCGATCGGGGTGATGACCTTGACGAGTTCGTCCTCCATCGTGACCTCGATGCCGAGGCCGCCGAATTCGCCGCGCGTCTGGGTGCGCATGTCCTCGGCGTCCTTGGCATTCATGTAGGAGGAATGCGGGTCGAGCGAGGTGAGCATACCGTTGATGGCGTTCTCGATGAGCTGCTCTTCGTCCGGCGGCGTCACGTACTGGGCGCGCACGCGCTCGAAGACGTCGCCGAAGATGGAAAGCTCGCGATAGGTCGACGAGCCTGCGGCTTCGGCCGGCTGCGTGACGGTATTGATGACGGTCATGGCCGTGGCACCCATGAGTGCCCCGACAACAACAAGTGAAGCCCTACGTATCATTGCGCGCCTTTCCAGAATCTCTTTCGGACCACCACGGCCGGGAATCAATCGGTTTTCCGTTCTTTCGGAATTCAATGTAAAGTGTCGGCTTGTCCGTTTCCAGCGCCAAAGCGTTGACACTCGCGACCCTTTTTTCACCCATCACGGCCAGCGGTTCGCCGGCCACGACGAACTGCCCTTCGCGCACGTTCACCCTGTCCATGCCGGCAAGGACGAGATGGTAGCCATCGCCCGCGTTCAGGATGATCATGCGTCCGTAACTGCGGAACGTGCCGGCAAAGACGATCCACCCGTCCGACGGAGCCGTCACGAGCGCGCCGGGATTGGTCGCGAGCGTCACGCCTTGCGAATCATGGCCGGTTCCGTCCGGCTCGCCGAACTGGCGAAGGACGTCTCCTGCCGCGGGATAATCGAGTTTTGCCTGCAGTTCGGAGAATTCGTATGCTGGAGCAATGCGGTTTTTGTCGGGCACGGAACGGCGCGCGAGTTCGCGGGCCTTCTCCCGTTCGGCATCCGACTGGTTCTGCCGTTCCGCTTCCTTCGCACGGGCAATCGCCGCGGCCTCGCGCACCGAGCCGATCTCCTGTTCCAGGCTGCTTATCAGGCCCTCGAGGCTCGTGGCGCGGCCGGCGAGTTCCTCCGCCCGGCGCCGCTCGGCCGCGAGCGTGCGGCTGTTTTCTTCCGTCAGCGCCTCGTTCTCGGCGATCAGCAGCTCGGAGCGCTTCTCCTCCTCGACGCGCGATTGCATGGCCGAGGCAAGCTCGGCGCGCTCGCCGTCGATCTCGGCCTTTACCGTCATCAGGTCCTTGAGGTCGGCGACGAGCTCGTCCGTCTCCTTGCGGATGCCCGGCACGACGGCGCCGAGAAGGATGGCGCTGCGCACGGAGGACAGCGCGTCCTCGGGCGTCACCAGCAGCGCCGGCGGCGGGTTACGGCCCATGCGTTGGAGAGCGGCGAGCACTTCGGCAAGAAGGCCGCGGCGCTCGTGCAGCGAGGCGCGCACGGCCGCCTCGCGGTCGCGCATACCTTCCAGCCGCTTCTCGCCGTCGAGGATCTTCTGCTCCATCTCCTTGCGGAGCGCGGCGGACTTGACGATCGCATCGCGCAGCGACTGCTTCGTCTTTTCCAGTTCGGCGATCTCGGCTTCGAGCTGCCTGGTCTTTTCCGAGGAGACGGTGATGGACTGGGAAAGGGCTTCAAGCTCGCGGCGCGTGCTGTCGCGGCGAAGGGCGAGCGCGGCCGCGGGATCGGGTTCGGCCCTCGGAAGAGAGCCGGTCTTTTCGAGCGCGGCATCGCCCTCGTCCTGCCCGGCGGCAAGGGGATGGGAAACGAGCGCCAGCGCCAGGACAGCCGAAAGCAGCGCCGGCCGCAACAGGCGGCCTGCCCTCTCACCCCGACTGGCTATGCCGGCTTTTTCCATCGTTCCCCGACCGTTCGTCACCCGCTCTATGCTGATTTGGCGATTTCGCCAAGAAACAGCGCCGAAAATACGGCTTATCCTGCCGCTTCGGGCTTGCGTGGCGGTGACGTTGTCAACTGCGGTGATAGGGGTGGCCGGACAGGATGGTGACCGCGCGATAGAGCTGTTCGGCGATGAGGATGCGTGCGAGCTGGTGCGGCCAGGTCATCTTGCCGAGGCAGAGCGTGGCGTCGGCCCGCTCGTAAAGGGAGGGATCGAGCCCGTCGGCCCCGCCGATGGCGATCATCAGGTCGCGCTTGCCCGCATCGCGGAAGCCGGCGAGAAGATCGGCAAAGGCGGGGGAATCGAGCGATTTGCCGCGCTCGTCGAAGAGGATCAGCACGGCGCCGTCGGGCAGCGCCTTTTCCAGCATCGCCGCTTCCTCGCGCTTGCGCGTCTCGGCATTGCCGGCGCGGCTCTCGCCGACTTCCGCCATCTTGCCGAGATCCAGGCCGACCGCGGGGCCGGCCTTGGCGAAGCGGTCGATGTAGCGGGCCGCAAGCTCCTTCTCAGGGCCGGCCTTCAGCCGTCCAACCGAAAAAAGTCCAACCCGCATTGCCCGCGATCCTGCCCGTTTCCTGCCGGAAAGGTGCCCGGCGCATGTTCAGTGTACGGTGCCGTCCTCGATCTCGGGAGCCGCCCACATCCGTTCGATGTTGTAGAACTCCCGGATTTCCGGCCGGAACACATGGATGATGATGTCACCCGTGTCGATCAGCACCCAGTCGCCCGCTTCCAGGCCCTCGACGCGGGCATTGCCCAGGCCTTCGTCCTTGATGTCGGTGATGAGGTGATCGGCGATCGCCATGACATGACGGTTCGAGCGTCCGGATACGACCACCATGTAGTCGCCGAGCGCCGATTTGCCGGCAATGTTGATGGTGACGATATCTTCTGCCTTGGAGTCCTCGAGACTTGCGAGGACCAGTTGAAGGGCACGGTCGGCGGCATCGTCGCTGCGGCCCGCGCTCCTGGAGAAAACGCCAACGACGTTTCCCTTTGCGTGCACTGTTGTCAGGTTCGTTCCTTTCTTTACCAGAACAGCACGTCCCATACCGGCAAATGCTGCCGGTACCTACTAAATGTAGGCACCGATGGGTATCAGTTTCAAGACGTCACTTCTGAGGGATGGTTTTCTCTAGCGCCTGATGGCGCAGCGCCGTGGAGCTCAGCGCCGAGCGCGGCCCGTGGATGAAGGTCCAGGCCGGCGCCTTGCGGCCAGGCAGGGACATGGCGTCCTCCTCGTCGATGCGCGCATGGTCGAAGGTCTTCGCCATGCGCGAGGAGAGATAGGAGAGCGTCGAGCCCGGCCGGTCGATGACGGCGATGGGGAAGGTGCGGGCGATCTTCTGCCAGTTCTGCCAGCGGTGGAAGGTGCCGAGATTGTCCGCGCCCATGATCCAGACGAAATGGACGCCGCGGTTCAGCGCCTGCACGCGCTCCAGGGTCTTTGCCGTATAGCTCTGGCCGAGGCGCTTCTCGAAGGCCGTCACCCGGACGCGCGGATCGGGCGCGATTTCCTCGCTGAGACGGATGCGCTCGGCAAGCGGGGCAAGTTCCCTGTGGTCCTTCAAGGGGTTGCCGGGCGTCACCATCCACCAGAGCTGGTCAAGGCCGAGGCGGCGCAGCGCCGTTTCGGCAACGAGCGCATGGCCCTGGTGCGGCGGATTGAAGGAGCCGCCGAACAGGCCGACCGCCATACCCTTCTCGACATGGGGCATTCTCAGATAGCGCTCTGCGACAGCGTCCCGCGTCACCTCAGGGCCGCACCTGTCCGGTGCCGCGCACCCGGTATTTGAAGGAGGTGAGCTGTTCGACGCCGACGGGCCCGCGGGCATGCATCTTGCCGGTCGCGATGCCGATCTCGCCGCCCATGCCGAACTCGCCGCCGTCGGCGAACTGGGTGGAGGCGTTGTGCACAAGGATCGCCGAGTCGATCTCGTTGAAGAAACGCTCGACGACCGCCGGGTCTTCCGCGATCACGGCTTCCGTATGGGCCGAGGACCAGCGGTTGATGTGCTCGACGGCGCCGGAAATGCCGTCGACCAGGGCGACGGAAACGATAGCGTCGAGATATTCCGTCGACCAGTCCGCTTCCGTTGCGGGCACGAGACCCGCGATGCGGGTGCGGATTTCCTCCGTCGCCCGCACCTCGCATCCGGCGGCGCTGAGGCCCTCGATCAGCGGGCCAAGATGCGTGTTCGCGGCCGCGCGATCGACGAGCAGGGTTTCCATCGCGCCGCAAATGCCCGTCCGGCGCATCTTGGCGTTGACGACGATATCTTTCGCCATCGAAAGGGCGGCGGACTTATCGACATAGATGTGGCAGAGGCCTTCGAGATGGGCGAAGACCGGCACGCGCGCCTCGCTCTGCACGCGGGCGACGAGGCTTTTCCCCCCGCGCGGTACGATCACGTCGATGGCGCCGTCGAGACCGGAAAGCATGGCGCCGACGGCGGCGCGGTCCGTCACCGGCACGTATTGGATGGCATGTTCCGGCAGGCCGGCGGCCTTGAGGCCGGCGACGAGGCAGGAATGGATAGCCTGCGATGAATTCACGCTGTCCGATCCGCCGCGAAGGATCACGGCATTGCCGGCCTTGAGGCAAAGGGCCCCGGCATCCGCCGTCACGTTCGGCCGGCTTTCGTAGATGACGCCGATAACGCCGAGCGGCGTGCGCACGCGCTCGATGTGCAGGCCGTTCGGCCGGTCCCATTCGGCGATGACGTCGCCGACCGGGTCCCTGAGACCGGCGATGTCGCGGATGGCGGCGGCAATGGCCGCAATGCGCTCGACCGTCAGCGTCAGCCGGTCGAGGAAGGAGGCCGCCACCCCGCTTTCCCGCGCATGGGCAAGGTCGAGGGCATTGGCGGCAAGGATCGTGTCGCGGTTCGCAAGGATTTCCGCAGCCATCGCCTGCAGCGCCCGGTTCTTCGCTTCCGTGGTGGCGATGGCGAGCGGCCGGGCGGCGGCGCGGGCATTGCGGCCGATTCCTGCCATCAGGGCGCCGATGTCGGTGGTCTTCACCTGGTCAAGCATGGCTCGCATCCTTTCCCTTCTCCAGAGCGGTGGAAAGCCCGGTCACCACGAGGTCGTCCCTGTGCACCATCGCGGCGCGGCCGGCATGGCCGAGTATATCGGCGATCTCCGCCGATTTCTTGCCCGCGATCAGCCGGGCCTCGTCCGCATCGTAGCCGGCAAGTCCGCGGGCGATCTCGCGACCGTTCGCGCCGTAGATCGAAACGGTGTCGCCACGCGAAAAGCTGCCCCAGACGCCGCGAACGCCGGCTGGAAGCAGGCTCTTGCCGGCGGCAAGCGCCGTCTCGGCGCCCGCATCGATCTCGATGCGGCCGGCCGGCTGAAGCTGTCCGGCGATCCAGGTCTTGCGTGCCGTCACCGGCGAACCGGAGGGCGCGAACCAGGAGGACCGTGCGCCCTCCTCGATGGCGCGCAGCGGATGATCGACCTTGCCGGAGGCGATGATCATGGCGCAGCCGGCGCTCGTGGCGATCTTGCCCGCGTCGATCTTGGTACGCATGCCGCCGCGCGAGAGTTCCGATGCCGCACCGCCCGCCATCGCCTCGATCTCCGGCGTGATCGCCTCGATCGTCTCGAGGAAGCGGGCGTCGGGGTCGAGATGCGGCGGGGCAGTATAGAGCCCGTCGATATCGGAGAGCAAGACGAGGAGATCCGCGCCCGTCATCGTGGCGACGCGCGCGGCGAGGCGGTCGTTGTCGCCGTAGCGGATCTCGGTGGTCGCGACCGTGTCGTTCTCGTTGATTATCGGCACGGCGCCGAGCTTCAAGAGCTGGCTGATCGTCGCGCGCGCATTGAGATAGCGGCGGCGCTCTTCCGTATCGCCGAGCGTCAGCAGGATCTGGCCGGCGACGATGCCGTCCGCCGAAAGGCTTTCCGACCAGGCCCGGGCGAGCGCGATCTGGCCGACGGCGGCGGCAGCCTGGCTTTCCTCCAGCTTCAGCGTGCCGGCCGGCACCTTCAGCACCGAACGGCCGAGCGCGATGGCGCCCGAGGAGACGACGAGCACGTCGGTGCCGCCGGCCCTGAGCGCCGCGATGTCCCGGCAGATCGCTTCCAGCCACGCCTTTTTCAGACCCGCCACCCGGTCGACGAGCAGGGCGGAGCCGATCTTGATGACGATCCGGCGGTGTTTTGCCAGCGGTCTGCGGTGCTTCGTCATGTTACGCGCCGGTGCCCTCGGGGTCGGCGATGACGTCGCGCAGGGCGCGCAACGTCCCGGTCATGCCGACGCCGGCGACGGCCGAAAGCTGCAGCGGGGTCTTCCCGCAGGCCTTCGCCAGCGCCTTGGTCTTTTTCTTGAGTTCATCCTCGTCGAGCACGTCGATCTGCGACAGAGCGACGATCTCGGGCTTGTCCGTGATGCCCTCGCCATAGGCTTCGAGCTCATGGCGCACGGTCTTGTAGGCCTTCGCGACGTCCTCTTCCTGCGCGGAGACGAGATGAAGGAGCACGCGTGTGCGTTCGACATGGCCGAGGAAGCGGTCGCCGAGGCCGACGCCCTCATGCGCGCCCTCGATGAGGCCCGGAATGTCGGCGATGATGAATTCGCGCCCGTCGATGGTGGCGACGCCGAGATTCGGGTGAAGCGTCGTGAAGGGATAGTTGGCGATCTTCGGCCGTGCGCGGGTGCATGTGGCAAGGAAGGTGGACTTGCCGGCATTCGGCAGGCCGACGAGGCCGGCATCGGCGATCAGCTTCAGCCGCAACCAGATGGTCTTCTCCTCGCCGGCAAGGCCCGGATTGGCCCAGTTCGGCGCCTGGTTGGTCGAGGACTTGAAATGGGTGTTGCCGAAGCCGCCATTGCCGCCGGCGGCGAGCCTGAAGCGCTGGCCTTCCGCCACGAGATCGACGATCAGCGTCTCGTTGTCCTCCTCGAAGATCTGGGTGCCGACCGGCACCTTCAGCGTCACGCTGGCGCCATTGGCGCCGGTGCGGTTGCGGCCCATGCCATGCATGCCGATGGAGGCCTTGAAATGCTGCTGGTAGCGGAAGTCGATCAGCGTGTTGAGACCGTTTACGGCTTCCACCCACACGTCGCCGCCGCGGCCGCCGTCGCCGCCGTCCGGGCCGCCGAACTCGATGAATTTTTCACGCCGGAACGAGACAGCCCCTGCCCCGCCATCGCCGGACCGGATATAGACTTTTGCTTCGTCCAGGAACTTCATCGGCTCGCCGTTCGCTTTGTTCGTGTGGTCATGCTCGTTTTGCCGTCTTCGATACAGACGCTTCCGTAAGAGGTCAAAGACTATCGTGAAATTCGTCAGCTACAACGTCCAGTACGGCATCGGCCTCGACGATCGCCTCGACCTGCCCCGCATCGTCTCGTCCATTCACGGCGCCGACGTCATCGCGTTGCAGGAGGTGACCCGCAACTTTCACCGCAACGGCCATGTCGACATGGTGGCGGAACTGCGCACGCTCATCGCCAACCATTATTCCGTCTACTGGCCGGCCTGCGACCTCGATGCCGGCTCGGCCATCGAGAAGGGCCGCGTGGTCAACCGCCGCTTCCAGTTCGGCAACATGCTCTTTTCCCGCTGGCCGATCCTGTCGTCGCGCCTCCTTCCCCTGCCCCGCACCCGCACGCTCGACAAGCTCAATCTGCAACGGGCCGCGGGAGAAGCGGTGATCGCAATGCCCGGCGGACCGGTCCGGGTCTATTGCGTGCATCTCGATCATGTCCACCGGGACGAACGCATCGCGCAGATTCGCTACCTCAAGGACCGCGCGCAGCTCTACGCCTTCGAGGGCGGGGCGATCTCCGGCGCGCATGAATTCGGCCTTGCCGAGCCGCCGGTGCCGGAGGACTACGTGCTGATGGGCGATTTCAACATGGTGCCGGAATCGCCGGAATATTGTGAAATGGTCGGCGGCGTCGACCCCCTCTACGGCCGCCAGATCCGCGCCACTCACCCGGTCGATGCGCTCGCAGGCCTCGGCAAGCGGCATGCCGCGAGCTTTAGCTGGATCAATCCGTCGGACCACGCCGACCGCCTCTTCCTCGACTACTGTTTCCTCAGCCACGGCCTCGTGGAGCGCCTGACGGATGCCTGGATCGACGAAACCGCCTTCGGCTCCGATCACATGCCGGTGTGGTTCGAGCTTTCGTGAGCGGGCGGCTGGATTGCATTCCAGTCGGGCAACCGCCCTTTACGCCATCGTTCCCGGATACGCCGTCAATGACGGCTCCGTCTCCGCCCCTTCGCCGAGCGCGCGCTGCATGA
>CBIMFD010000064.1:0-14750 GCA_966243085.1 uncultured Shinella sp. | reverse complement strand
CTCGACATGCAGGCCGTGTTCCTCTCCGACGGCGAAAGCACCGCCTTCGAGGAGGCCGTCGGCCACGCCTTCAAGCATCAGGGCGGCGAGAAGCTGAAGAATGTTCCGGGCCGGCTCTCGGTGACCGTGGAGCTGCGCGGCCGGCGCGACGTCTATCCCGACATGGCGAAGCGCGATGCGGACGGGCTCTTTGCCTTCCTTGCCGGCCGAGGCATCGTCGCCGATCCCGCGCATCGCGCAACGGCCTATGCCGGCCCCGCCGTGCCGCTCGACAATATCGAGATGGTGCGCGCGCCGGAGCCGGGCACGATCCTCTTCCACCGCGACATCGGCGAGGAAGTGAAGGCCGGCGATCTCCTTGCGACGCTGATCGTGCGGCCGGGCGAGGCGGACGGCACGCTGGAGGTGACGGCGCGCCATGACGGGCTGGTCGCCACGCGCAGCTCCGCCCGCCATGCCCGGCGCGGCGACGACCTGATGAAGATCGCCTGCCGCGAGGCGACCCGCAAGGACCGCAAGCCCGGCACGCTGGAGGACTGACGGCAAGCGGCGAAAATCTTTCGCCGCTTGCATGTTCCTCCCTCTCGCATTCGGATCGTCCCAGGCAATATATAGAGGCACAACGGCTGCCGGCCTGGGATGATCCGCACGCATCATGTTTGAGACGCTCTCGGCCTACTGGCCCCATATCCTCGTCGTCCTGTCGGTCGCCCTCGGCGTTCCGGCCGCCATCCACGCGACGATGACGAAGGAGGAGGTCCGCGCGGCCATCGGCTGGGTCGGCGTCATCGTGCTCTCGCCCGTCGTCGGACCGCTCATCTACGCCGTCGGCGGGGTCAACCGCATCCGCCGCAAGACGCTCAATCTCGGCCGCGAGGGGCTGCTCGCCGTCGGCTGGCATCATCTTGAGGAATACGACGTTTCCGACGAGGATGTGCAGGCGACCTACGGCGAGGCGCTCGCGGCCATGCAGCGGCTCGGCGATACGGTCGGGCGCTGCAAGCTCACCTCCGGCAACCGCATCGACCTGCTTTCCACCGGCGACGAGGCCTATGCGGCCATGCTGGCCGCCATCGGCGCCGCCGAACGCTCGATCCTCGTCGAAACCTATATCTTCGACCGCGACGATGCCGGCAAACGTTTCGTCGCGGCGCTTTCGGCGGCCGTGGCGCGGGGCGTGGCCGTGCGCGTGCTGATCGACGCGGTCGGCGCGCGCTATTCCATTCCCTCCATCGTCTCGGACCTCAAGCGGGCGAAGGTGCCTGCGGATGTCTTCAACGGCAATATCGTCATGGGGCTGCGCCTGCCCTATGCGAATCTGCGCACCCACCGCAAGATCCTGATCGTCGACGGGAGCGTCGCCTTCACCGGCGGGCTCAACATCCGCTCGGGCTTCTGCGCGGAGTTCTCCGGCGAGACCGCCGCGCTCGACACCCATTTCCGCCTCACCGGCCCGGTCGTCGGCGATCTCTTCCGCATCGCCTACGAGGACTGGCGCTTTTCCGGCGGCGACGAGCTTTCAAGCGAGGCCTGGCAGATCGCCCCGCCGCCGGATGAGCCGGGAAGCGGCATGTTCGCCCGCGTCGTTCCCTCCGGACCGGACAAGAGTCTTGAGACCAACCACCGCATGCTGATGGGCGCCGTCTCGGTCGCCAAGCGGCATATCCGCATCATGTCGCCGTATTTCCTGCCCGACCGCGAGCTGATCAGCGCCATCGTGACGGCGGCGCGGCGCGGGGTGGAGATCGACATCGTCGTTCCCTTCTCCAACAACCTCAAGCTCGTCGACCTCGCCATGACCGCCCAGTTCGACCAGCTCCTGAAATACGGCTGCCGCATCTGGCGTGCCTCGGGCCCCTTCAACCATTCCAAGCTCACCGTCATCGACGGCGCCTGGTCCTATGTCGGCTCGTCCAACATGGACCCGCGCTCGCTGCGGCTGAATTTCGAAGTGGATGTGGAGGTGATCGATGCGGGTTTCGCCGGCCTCATCGGCCGGCGCATCGCCGCCGCGCTGTCGAGCGCCGAGGAGGTGACGCTCGAAGAGCTGAGGGCCCGGCCCTTCGCCCAGCGCCTGGTCGAGCGCATCACATGGCTCGGCTCGCCCTATCTTTAGGCGCCGCGTTCCGCTCCGAGACGACCTTGAGGTCGATATGGGCCTTGATCGGCAGGTGGTCGGAGGCAAGGCGCGCGAGCGGCGTGTCGTGCACCTCCACGGAGGTGACGAGGTCATGCGGATGGCCGAGCGCCCGGTCGAGCGCCAGAACGGGAAAGCGCGAGGGAAAGCTCGGCACCGCGCCGGAAGCGGGATCAAAGGTCGGCTGGAGGCGGGCGAGCGAGGAGCGCCGGCCGACGCGCCATTCGTTGAGGTCGCCGACGAGCAGGGTCGGCATCTCCTCTTCCTCCGCCACGGAGGCGAGGATGGCCATCGCCTGCTGCTCGCGCGAGCGCTTCAGGAGGCCGAAATGGGCCGCGACCAGCCGCAGCTTGCCGAGCGGGAGGTCGAGCGTCACGACCAGCGCGCCGCGCGGCTCGACCCCCGGCAGCTTCAATTGCCGCACGCCGCCGACCGCCCCCTTGCGGATCATGATCATGTTGCCGTGCCAGCCGTGACCGGCCGAGGAGAGGGCGGTGATCGGCACGGGCACGAGACCGCAGTCGCGCTCCAGCGCTTCGAGGTCCAGAAGGCCGGAGCGTTCGCCGAAGCGCTTGTCGGCCTCCTGCACGGCGATGATGTCCGCATCGATCTCGGCGATCACGCTCGCCGTGCGCTCGGGGTCGAAGCGCCGGTCGACGCCCACGCATTTGTGCACGTTGTACGACGCGATGACGGTGTCGCCCGGGCGATTGTTCTCCGGCGGCCGGTGGCCGCGGCGGTTGCGGATGGCCGTCAGCAACGCGGCCTGTGCGATCTTGGCATTCCTGTCCAACGGACCTTCCTCGTGGCACCCGACCATCATATGGGCGATGGCTTCCCTCCGGCAACCACAATGCGACAGGAAGGTTCCGCCGGGGCGGCTGCTCGGATCCAACCCTCACGCGGAATACGACGTTTCTTGCGTCTCCGGCGCAATATCCCTGTCGATTTTGCACGAACTTTGGCCTAAACCGCTTGCAGCACAGACCCCCCGCACAGGAATCCCGGCCATGTTCGACGCTCTCGCCCCCCAGCCCGACGACCCGCTGCTCGCCCTCATCGGCCTCTACCGCGCCGACGCCCGGCCCGGCAAAGTGGACCTCGGCGTCGGGGTCTACCGCGACGAGACGGGCGCGACGCCGATCTTCCGCGCGGTGAAGGAGGCCGAGCGCCGCCTCGTCGAGACGCAGCCGACCAAGGCCTATGTCGGCCCGGAAGGCGATCCCGTCTTCCTCGAACGCCTCTGGGACCTGACGGCGGGCGAAGCCGGCCGCGGACGCGCCGTGGCCGGCCTGCAGACGCCGGGCGGTTCGGGCGCGCTGCGCATCGGCGGCGACCTCCTCGTGCGCCTCGGCGTCAAGCGCATCTGGCTCGGCATGCCGACCTGGCCGAACCACGCCAGCATTTTCCAGGCCGCGGGCCTTGAGATCGCCACCTATCCCTTTTTCGACATCCCCTCGCAGAGCGTGCTCTTCGAGAGCATGGTGGAGGCGCTTTCGGGCGCGGCGCCGGGCGATGCCGTGCTGCTGCACGCAAGCTGCCACAATCCGACGGGCGCGAACCTTTCCGCCGACCAGTGGCGCGCCATCAGCGATCTCATCGCCGCGCGCGGCCTGATGCCGCTCGTCGATATCGCCTACCAGGGCTACGGCCGCGGCCTCGACGAGGATGCAGCCGGCCTGCGCATGCTGCTTGCTGCCGTGCCGGAAATGCTGGTCGCCGTCTCCTGCTCGAAGTCTTTCGGGCTTTACCGCGAGCGCGCGGGCGCGATCTATGCCGCCTGCGGCAATGCCGGGGCCGTGCCGGCGCTGCGCAGCAATCTCGCAGCCCTTGCCCGCGTCAACTATTCCATGCCGCCCGACCACGGCTCGGCCATCGTCAGCACGATCCTCGGAGACGAGGCGCTGAAGGCGAACTGGATGGCGGAGATCGAATCGATGCGCCTGCGCATCACCGCCATCCGCGAGCGCCTTGCCGCCGGCCTTTCCCGCCGCTGGCAGGTGGCAACGGCCATCCGCGAGCAGGAAGGCATGTTCTCGCTTTTGCCGCTGGAAGCAGCGGACGTCCTGAAGCTGCGCGCCGAGCAGGCGATCTACATGCCGACCTCCGGCCGCATCAACATCGCCGGCCTGAAGACGGCGGAGGTCGATGCCGTCATCGAGAAATTCCTGAGCCTCTGAGCGGCAAAGGCATGAGGAGAGACGCGTGACCGTCACGATCTACGGCATCAAGAACTGCGACACGATGAAGAAAGCGCGCGCCTGGCTGGACGCCAGGGGCGTTGCCTACCGGTTCCACGACTACAAGGCCGAAGGCATCGACGCGGCGAGCCTGATGCGCTTCGTCGACGCGCTCGGCTGGGAAGCCGTGCTGAACCGCGCCGGCACCACCTTCCGCGCCCTGCCGGATGCCGACAAGCAGGGCATCGACGCCGCCAGGGCCGTCGCGCTGATGCAGGCGCAGCCCTCGATGATCAAGCGCCCCATCCTCGACCGCGACGGCGCGCTGACGGCAGGCTTCAAGCCGGACATCTACGAAACCCTCTTCTGACCGGGGCCGTACCGGACCCTTCTCCACCCCGCCGCCTTCCGCGGCCGGGGTGCGGCTCCGGCTACCCGTATGCAGCTTTCCCCATCCTTCTTTTCGCCTGCCGTCCCGGCGGGCTTGACGGCGCTTTCCGCAGAAGGCCCACTTAAAACGATTGATAGCGCTGACGGAGAATTGTATTTCTTTTGTCGACAAGAGGATTTTCGATGACCGACACCGATTCCAATTCCCTGCCCGAACGCAAGCGTGGCTCCGGCGTGAAGATGGTTTACGACCTCCTGCGCGACCAGATCCTCGACCTGAAGCTCGCCCCCGGCAGCCCCATCGACGAGGTGCAGCTTGCCGAGCGGTTCAAGATGTCGCGCACGCCGATCCGCGAGGCGCTGGTGCGGCTTGCCGGCGAGGGGCTGATCGAGACCCTGCCGAACCGCTCGACCATGGTGTCGAACATCGATTTCCTCAACCTTCATACCTTCTTCGACGCGCTGGTTCTGATGTACCGGGTGACGACGCGGCTTGCCGCGCAGAACCACCGGCCGGAAGATCTCACCATCATCCGCGGCTTTCACGAGGACTATGCGGCGGCGGTCGAATTGCGCGATGCGATACGAATGATCGCGACCAATGCGGCCTTCCACGCCGCAATCGCTGACGCCGGCCGCAATCCCTATTTCACCGGCCTCTTCCGCCGCCTGCTTGATGAGGGACGGCGCATCCTCCAGCTCTACTACCAGTCCTACGAGGAGCATTTCCCGCAACGCTTCGTCGACGAGCACGGCGAGATCATCGCCGCCATCGCGGCGCGCGACGTCGAGGAGGCGGACCGGCTCGGCAAGGCCCATGCCGAACAGATCGTCGCCCAGGTGCAGAAGCTCTTCAGCCGCAACGAGAGGCTCGACATCGCGCTGTAGACGCCGCTGTATTTTTCTTGTCGACAAATAAAATACAAGTTGCTATATCCGTCATCGAGAGAGGGGGAGGCCTTGCATCGCCGACCGCCCGACCGAACCCCGCCATAGGAGATCGACATGAAGGCCAAGATTTTTTCCGGTGTCATTCCCGCCCTGATGACCCCCTGCAAGGACGACCGCACGCCCGATTTCGACGCGCTGGTGCGCAAGGCCGAGGAGCTGATCGGAAAGGGCATGTCCGCCGTCGTCTATTGCGGCTCGATGGGTGACTGGCCGCTGCTGACGGACGAACAGCGCATGGAAGGCGTCGAGCGCCTCGTAAAGGCCGGCATCCCGGTCATCGTCGGCACCGGCGCGGTCAACACCGCCTCGGCCGTCGCGCATGCCGCCCATGCCCAGAAGGTCGGCGCGCAGGGCCTCATGGTCATTCCGCGCGTCCTTTCCCGCGGCTCCGTCATCGCCGCGCAGAAGAACCACTTCAAGGCGATCCTTTCGGCGGCTCCCGATCTTCCGGCCGTCATCTACAACAGCCCCTATTACGGCTTCGCCACGCGCGCCGACCTCTTCTTCGCGCTGCGCCAGGACCACAAGAATCTCGTCGGCTTCAAGGAATTCGGCGGCGCCGCCGACATGCGCTATGCGGCCGAGAACATCACCAGCCGCGACGATGATGTCTCGCTGATGATCGGCGTCGATACCTGCGTCTTCCATGGCTTCGTCAACTGCGGTGCCGTCGGCGCGATCACCGGCATCGGCTGCGTGCTGCCGAAGGAAGTCCTCCATATGTGCAACCTCGCCCAGGCGGCCGCCCGGGGCGATGCGGACGCCCGCGCCCGCGCGCTGGAGCTGGAATCGGCGCTCGGCGTGCTCTCCTCCTTCGACGAAGGCCCGGACCTTGTCCTCTACTTCAAGCACATGATGGTGCTGAAGGGCGACAAGGAATACACGCTGCACTTCAACGAGACCGACGCGCTCTCCGACAGCCAGCGCGGCTATGTCGAAAGCCAGCTCAAGCTCTTCGACACCTGGTATGCCGAATGGAGCAAGCTCCCCGGCGCCGTGCAGACCTACAAGGCGTAAGTTTTACGCGCCTCCCAAGCGAAAGGCCCTCCGCGAGGAGGGCCTTTTGTTTTGCCTGTGTTCGGTTGCGTATCCACCGCGTGCCCCGGTGCGCGCTTCCTCCTCTCCTCCGTCATGCTCGGGCTTGTGTGGAGGCTCCATGCCCCACGCAAAGGCGTGCCGTGGGACGTGGATCCCGGGTCAAACCGGAGGGATGACGCTGAGAGCGGGGTGAGGCCGGGCCGCGTTCAGTTGACCGCATCCAGCCCCTTTTCCAGCAGGTGGTCGAGCTGTTCCGTCTCGGCGGCCGTCAGCGTGATGCCTTCGGCCTCCGACTTGCCGCGGGCGACGAAGCGGCGCTGGGAGGGCAGGCGTGCGCCGCCGCCGACGATGGCCTCGAAGAGCACTTCGGCGCGGGCGAAGGGATCGCCCGGGCGGCCCTTGGCGAAGGCTTCCGGCGACATGGCGATGATGAGCTCGCCGTGGAAGGGGGCGAGCGTCGTCGTGCCGAGATAGTCAAGCACTTCCGGGCTCGTCAGGTCGCCGATCATGATGCCGGCGAGAAGCTCGATCATCGTGCCGATGGCCGAACCCTTGTGGCCGCCGAAGGGCAGCATGGCGCCGGCGAGCGCCGCTTCCGGATCGGTCGTCGGGTTGCCGCCGGCATCGATCGCCCAGCCCTCGGGAAGCCGCTTGCCGGCGCGACGATGCAGCTCGATCTCGCCGCGGGCGGCGACGGAGGTGGCGAAATCGAAGACATAGGGCGGGGCGTTCTTGCGCGGCCAGCCGAAGGCGAAGGGATTGGTGCCGAGCAGCGGCTTGCTGCCGCCGGTGGGGGCGACCGTCGCATAGCTTGGGCACATGACGAGGGCGGCAAGGCCCTCCTTCGTCACCGCCTCCACCTCCGGCCAGAGGGCTGAGAAATGCGTGCAGTCGTTGATGACGAGCGCGGCGATGCCGAGCTTGCGCGCGCGCTCGGCAAGGGCGGGGACGCCAAGCTCGAAGGCCGGATTGGCAAAGCCGCCCGCGGCATCGACCTTGACGATGGCCGACTCCTCGTTCAAGTCGAGAACCGGCACGGCATCCGGTTTGACCTTGCCGGCCTTGACGGTGCGCAGCGCGCCCTCGATACGATAGATGCCGTGAGACTTGCAGGCGTCACGCTCACCGGCGACAATGACGCGGGCAAGTGCTCCGGCCTGCACCGCATTGAGGCCGGCCTTCAGGAAGATCGCTTCGACACGCGCATGAAGGGCGTCAATCGTCAGGGTGGAGCTTTGCGTCATTTTCGTCTCGTCAGGTTGGCCGACCACGGCTGGTTGGCGATTGAACATCTGCATACATAGAGTATACAAGATTTCGACAAGTGCAATTCGCCCCGCCTCTCCGGCCGGGCGAATCCTATACCCCGAGAAAGGTACGTCATATGGCTTTCACTCCCAACGGTAAACACCTCGTCGCCGGCGAATGGCTGGACGGCAGCGGCACGTTCACCTCCTCTCCCGCCCATGGCCCGGCACATGACTTCGCGGTCGGCACGGTCGAGCTGGTGAACCGCGCCGCAGAGGCCGCAGAGGAAGCCTTCCTCAGCTACGGCTATTCCTCCCGCGCGACGCGCGCCGCGTTCCTGCGCGCCATCGCCGACGAGATCGAGGCCCGCGCCGAGGCCATTACCGAGATCGGCACGCAGGAGACCGGCCTTCCGGTCGCGCGCCTCCAGGGCGAGCGCGGCCGCACGACCGGCCAGCTTCGCCTCTTCGCCGACCATATCGAGAAGGGCGAGTATCTCGACCGCCGCCTCGATGCCGCCCAGCCCGATCGCCAGCCGGCGCCGCGCCCGGAAATCCGCCTGATCCAGCGGCCGATCGGCCCGGTCGCCGTCTTCGGCGCCTCCAACTTCCCGCTCGCCTTCTCGACGGCCGGCGGCGACACGGCCGCCGCGCTCGCCGCCGGTTGCCCCGTCGTCGTCAAGGGCCACTCGGCCCATCCGGGCACGGGCGAGATCGTCGCCGAGGCCGTTCTTGCCGCCATCAAGAAGACCGGCGTGCATCCCGGCGTCTTCTCGCTGATCCAGGGCGGCAACCGCCAAGTCGGCGAAGCGGTGGTGCAGCATCCGCTGATCAAGGCCGTGGGCTTCACCGGCTCGCTTGCCGGCGGCCGCGCCCTCTTCAATCTGTGCGCCGCCCGTCCGGAACCGATCCCGTTCTTCGGCGAGCTCGGCTCGGTCAACCCGATGTTCCTGCTGCCGGAAGCCATGAAGGCCCGTGCCGAGGGCCTCGGCCAGGGCTGGGCGGGCTCGCTCACCATGGGCGCCGGCCAGTTCTGCACCAATCCGGGCATCGCCGTCGTCACGGAAGGTGCGGATGCCGACCGTTTCACCGCCGCGGCGGTCGAGGCCCTCGGCAAGGTCGGCTCGCAGACCATGCTGACCGACGGCATCGCCAAGGCCTATCACGATGGGCAGGCGCGCTTTGAAGGCCGCAACACGGTCAAGCCGCTCCTCACCACGCAGTCCTCCGGCCGCGAGGCCCTGCCGAACCTCTTCGAGATCTCCGGCGAACAGTTCCTTGCCGACCATGCGCTCTCCGAAGAGGTGTTCGGCCCGCTGGGCCTTGTCGTGCGTGTCGGTTCGATCGACGAGATGGAAGCGCTTGCCCGCAAGTTCGAGGGCCAGTTGACGGCCACGATCCACATGGACGCCGGCGATCTCGAAGACGCAAAGCGCCTTCGCCCCGTGCTGGAACGCAAGGCCGGCCGCGTGCTCGTCAACGGTTTCCCGACGGGCGTCGAAGTGGTGGATTCCATGGTGCACGGCGGCCCTTATCCCGCTTCGACGAACTTCGGCGCGACGAGCGTCGGCACCATGTCGATCCGCCGCTTCCTGCGTCCGGTTTCCTACCAGAACATGCCGGAAGGCCTGCTTCCGGAGGATTTCCTCAAGTAAATCAATACTCTGTCAATCAGGGAGCGCGGCCGTCACGGAACGGCCATGCTCCGCACATTTTCTCGTCACAGGTATATACTTTTTGTATATTACTTGTATTTTAGAGCGGATTTACGTCTCTGGCGCAGGACGGGCCTTCGCCGTGTGAATCGACAGACCAACCCAGGGAGAGAGTTATGAAGAAGACCTCGGTCCTCGCCTTCGGCCTCGTTGCCGCCACCGCTCTGACCAGCCCGGCCAAGGCCGACAAGCTGGACGACATCATCTCGTCCGGCACGCTACGCTGCGCCGTCGTTCTGGACTTCCCGCCGATGGGCTCGCGCGACGAGAACAACAATCCGATCGGCTTCGACGTCGACTACTGCAACGACCTCGCCAAGGCGCTCGGCGTCACGGCCGAAATCGTCGAGACGCCCTTCCCCGAACGCATCCCGGCCCTGATGTCCGGCCGCGTCGATGTCGGCGTCGCCTCGACCTCCGACACGCTGGAACGCGCCAAGACCGTCGGCATGACGATCCCCTACTTCGCCTTCCAGATGGCCGTCACCGCCAACGACAAGTCGGGCATCAAGTCCTTCGAGGACATGAAGGGCAAGGTCGTCGGTGCCACCGCCGGCACGTTCGAGGCCATCGCGCTCGAAAAGTCGGTCAAGGAATGGGGCGTCGGCGAGTTCCGCCCGTACCAGACCCAGGCCGACGTCTTCCTCGCCCTCAGCCAGGGCCAGATCGACGCCACGGTTTCCACCTCGACGGTCGCCCAGTCCAACGTCAAGAGCGGCAAGTTCGCCGGCATTTCCGTTGTCGGCATGGCGCCTTACGACATCGACTATGTCTCGCTCTTCGCCAACCGCGAAGAATACGGCCTGATCAACTACCTGAACCTCTTCATCAACCAGCAGGTTCGCACCGGCCGTTACGCCGAGCTTTATGAAAAGTGGGTCGGCGGCGACCTTCCGGACCTGTCCGTCAACGGCGTTTACCGCTAACCTGCCCCTTCCGGCGGCGCGGGACCGGCTGTTCCGCGCCGCCGATCGTTTCCGAAGGGTGAGACGGCAATGATCAGTTATTCTTTCCACTGGAACCAGGCATTCAAGGCGCTTCCGCAGATGCTGGACGGCGCGCTCGTCACGCTGCAGGTCGCGATCCTGTCGATGGTCATCGGCCTTGCGGTCGCCCTGGCGCTGACGCTCTTCCGGCTGTCCGGCAACCGCATCCTCAGCGGCTTCGCCACCATCTGGGTGGAGATCGCGCGCAACACGCCGGCCCTCTTCCAGATCTACATGGCCCATTTCGGCCTCGGCAATTTCGGCATCCATCTCAGCCCCTACACGGCGCTCCTGGTCGGCATCGCCTTCAACAATGCCGGCTATCTTGCGGAAAACTTCCGCGGCGCGCTGAAAGCGATCCCGGACACGCAGACACGGGCCGGCCGTTCCCTCGGCATGACGCCGCTCCAGGCCTTCCGCTACATCGTGCTGCCGCAGATGCTGCGCGTCGCCTTCCTGCCGGCTACCAACCAGATGATCTGGGCGATCCTGATGACCTCGCTCGGCGTCACCGTCGGCATGAACACGGACCTTGCCGGCATCACGCAGGAGCTGAACGCCCGCTCCTTCCGCACCTTTGAATTCTTCGCGATCGCGGCGGTGATCTATTACGTCATCGCCAAGGCCGTGACGCTGGCCGCGCGCCTCTTCGCCGCGCGCATGTTCCGCTACTGAGAGGGGTAAGCAATGTTCGACACCTCCCTCACATGGGCAGACCTCGGCTTCCTCGCGCAGGGCGCGGCGATGACGCTCGCCGTCACCGCCGTCTCCGTCTTCGCGGGCACCATCCTCGGCATCGTCTTCGGCGTCATCCGCAACCAGGCCGGCCCCTACTGGTCGATGCCGCTGACATTCCTGCTCGACATCTTCCGCTCCGTGCCGCTGCTCATCCAACTCGTGCTCGGCAATGCGGCGCAGTCGATCTTCAAACTCGGCTGGCCGCCCTTCACCACCTCCTGCGTCGTGCTGTCGCTCTATACGGCCGCCTATTGCACCGAGATCGTGCGCGGCGGCATCTCCTCCGTGCCGGCGACGACGCGCCGCGCGGCCCGTTCGCTGGGCCTGACCTGGTGGCAGGACATGCGCTACATCGTGGCCCCGCTCGCCACGCGCGTCTCGCTGCCGGCCTGGATCGGCCTGACGCTCGGCGTCATGAAGGATTCGGCGCTCGTGCTCTGGCTCGGCCTCATCGAGCTTCTGCGTGCTTCGCAGATCCTCGTCACGCGCCTGCAGGAGCCGCTGTTCATCCTCATCATCTGCGGCGCCATCTACTTCATCATCTCCTTCCCAGTCGCCCGGCTTGGCGGGTATCTCGAAAAACGGTGGTCCCCCAATGATTGAGATCGAAAACGTCCGCAAATCCTTCGGCCAGCTCGAAGTCCTCAAGGGGATCAACCTCACCGTCCAGAAGGGCGAGGTGCTGACCATCATCGGCGGCTCGGGTTCGGGCAAGTCGACGCTGCTCACCTGCATCAACGGGCTGGAGACCATCGACGCCGGCCGCATCGTCGTCGACGGCACCGACGTCCATGCCAAGGGCACAGACCTCAACAAGCTGCGCCGCAAGCTCGGCATCGTCTTCCAGCAGTTCAACGCCTTCCCGCATCTGACGGTGCTGGAAAACGTCATGCTGGCGCCGGTCAAGGTGCTCGGCCAGTCGAAGGCCGAAGCCGAGGCGATGGCCGTCAAGCAGCTCACTCATGTCGGGCTCGGCGACAAGCTGAAGGTCTATCCGAGCCGCATGTCGGGCGGCCAGCAGCAGCGCATGGCGATCGCCCGCGCGCTCGCCATGTCGCCGGCCTACATGCTCTTCGACGAGGTGACCTCGGCGCTCGACCCGCAGCTCGTCGGCGAAGTGCTCGACACGCTACGCATGCTCGCCTCCGAGGGCATGACGATGATCTGCGTGACGCATGAAATGAAGTTCGCCCGCGAAGTCTCCGACCGCGTCGCCTTCTTCCACAAGGGCGTGATGGCCGAGATCGCCCCGCCGGAAGAGCTGTTCGACGCACCGAAGGACCCCGAGCTGCAGACCTTCCTCGCCGCAACGCACTGAGGCCATGATGAAGACCGAAATCGAACTCGGCGTCGTCGTCATCGGCGCCGGCGTGGTCGGCCTTTCGGCCGCCATCGCGCTTGAGGCGCGCGGCCTTGCCGTCACCGTCCTCGAACGCGAGGCGCCCGCAGCCGGCGCGTCTGCCGGGAACGCGGGCGCTTTTGCCTTCACCGACATCCTGCCGCTCGCCTCGCCCGGCATCCTGAGGAAAGCGCCGAAATGGCTGCTCGATCCGCTCGGGCCGCTCAGCATTCCGCCCTCCTATGCCATGCAGATCGCGCCGTGGATGTTCCGGTTCTGGCGCGCCTGCTCGGCAGGCCGCGTCGCTCATGCGACCGCCGCGCAGACGGCGCTGATGGACCTTTCCAGGGCCGAGCTGGAGCCGTTCCTCGCCGAGACCGGCACGGCGTCCATGCTGCGCAAGGAAGGCAACCTCCAGGTCTATGAGAGCCAGGCCGAGCTCGACGCCTCGCTGCCCGGCTGGAAGGCCCGCGCAGAACACGGCATCGAATTCCGCCACATGGACGCCGCCGGGATGGCGGAGATCCAGCCCGGCCTCGCGCCGCGCTTCACGCACGGCACCTTCACGCCCGGCTGGTATTCCATCGCCGATCCCAAGCTCTATACGCTGGCGCTCGCCGACCATTTCCGCGGCAAGGGCGGCGTGATCGAACGCGCCGAGGTCTCCGGCCTGAAAGCCATCGACGGCGGCGTGGAGATCGCCACCGCGGACGGGCGCACGCGGCGCGTGGGGCGGGTCGTGCTGGCGGCCGGCGCCTTCTCGCACCTTCTCGCGCGCGGCCTTGGCGAGAACATCCCGCTCGAGACCGAGCGCGGCTACAACACGACGCTGCCGCCGGACGCCTTCGACCTGCGCACGCAGGTCACCTTCGGCGGCCACGGCTTCGTCGTCACCCGGCTTTCGACCGGCATCCGCGTTGGCGGCGCGGTGGAGCTCGGCGGACTGAAGCTACCGCCGAACTTCCGCCGGTCGGAAGCCATGCTGGAGAAGGCGCGGCGCTTCCTGCCCGGCCTGAAGCCGGAAGGGGGCGTCCAGTGGATGGGCTTCCGCCCCTCCATGCCGGACAGCCTGCCGGCCATCGGCCGCGCCCGCGCGACGCCGAACGTCGTCTACGCCTTCGGCCACGGCCATCTCGGCCTCACCCAGTCGGCCGGCACCGCCCGTCTCGTCGCCGAACTCCTGACGGAGCGGCCGACGAGCATCGACATCGCCCCCTTCTCCCCGCAGCGCTTCTAGGAGCCGCCCCATGGCCGACCTTTCCGCCCGCAGCATTCTCGCCGGCATCGCCGCCGGCCCGGTCATCGCGGCGGGAGAGGCGCTCAGCTTCTGGGGCGGCGTCGATCCGGCGACCGGCAAGGTCATCGACGTGCATCATCCGCTGCACGGCAAAACGATCACCGGCGGTATCCTGATGATGCCGTCGAGCCGCGGTTCCTGCACCGGCTCCGGCGTGCTGCTCGACCTCGCGCTGACCGGCCGCGCCCCCGCGGCCCTCGTCTTCAGCGAGGCGGAGGACGTGCTGACCCTCGGCGCGCTCATCGCCGCCGAGATGTTCGGCAAGCCGCTGCCGGTGCTGCGCCTCTCTCACGATGCCTTCGACGCGCTCTGTCGGGCGAAGACGGCAAGAATAGGCGACACGGCCATCGAGGCCGACGGCCTGACGATCCCCGTTTCCCCGCCCGCCACCGCCGCGCTCGACCTCACCGACGACGACCGCGCCATGCTGGAGGGCCGCGACGGCATCGCCGTGCAACTCGCCATGCGCATTACCGCCGCCATGGCCGCCCAGCAGGGCGCGGAAAAGCTCGTCGACGTGGTGCAGGGCCATATCGACGGCTGCATCTATGCCAGCCCCGCCAACCTGACCTTTGCCGAGAAGATGGCGGACATGGGCGCGAAGGTGCGCGTGCCGACCACGATGAACGCCATTTCCGTCGACCGCGCCAACTGGGAGAGACAGGGCGTGCCGCCGGATTTCGGCGATCCGGCCGCCCGGCTTGCCGACGCCTATGTGCGCATGGGCTGCCG
>CBIMFD010000063.1:0-14888 GCA_966243085.1 uncultured Shinella sp. | reverse complement strand
GTGCGCATCATGCAGGAGGCGGATTTCCCCTTCGTCACCTACGGCACGACGATCCGCAACGCCCCGCACGCCTATGTCGATGCCGACAACGAGCAGACGATCCGCCATTCGGTCGCCCGCCTTGCCGGGCGCGGCCATCGCCGCATCGCGCTCGTCAATCCCATGGCGGACCTCAGCTATTCCCTGACCCGGCTCGATGCCTATCGCGCGGCGCTGGAGGCGGCCGGCCTTCCCTTCGACCCGGCGCTCGTCGCGCACGGCCACCTGACGCCGGCCTTCGGGCGCGAATGCGTCCTCTCCATGTCCGCCCTGCCAGGCCCACCGACGGCCTATATCTGCGCCAACGAAGCCTCCGCCCTCGGCGCTTTCTCCGGCTTCCACGCCCGCGGCCTCGTGCACGGCCGCGACGCGGTGATCAACGCCACCGACGACCTTAACGTCAGCCAGTACTTCGCCCCGCCCATCACCACCTATTTCCTGCCGATCCACGAGCCGAGCGAATTGCTCGGCCGCTACATCCTGCGCCGCATGGAGGGCGAGGCCCCCGAAGCGCTCCAGACGCTCATCATGCCCAAGCTGATCGAACGCTCCGACGACCGCCTCGCTTGACACTTCTTGCGAACTGTTGAATGAGTGCGGCCTCGGCGCTGCCCCGCGGGTATGATGTAATGGTAGCCTGTCAGCTTCCCAAGCTGAACGCGCGGGTTCGATTCCCGCTACCCGCTCCAGCCGCCATCCTTGCTTCTTCGCTCCTCCAATGCTGCCCAGTCCCGCCGCCGCCCTTTTAAACGTGGTATACAGCAAAATAAAAACGTTTATATTTTTTATCTAAAACGTTTTTATTCCTTGTTACGGTTTTGTGAGGATGAGGCCGCGCCTGCGCGGCCCACGGATTCGTCGGGCGTCCGCCGGAGGGGCGGTGCCGACGGTTGAGGAGGAAGAGATGAGGAAATTCGTTGCAACGCTTGCGCTGGCCGTCTTCGCGGCCGGTGGTGTCCACGCCGCCGATCTCGGCGGCAAGCTCCTGAAGGTCGGGTCCGACACGACCTGCCGCCGATGGAGAGCGTCGACCCGGCGAGCGGCCAGATCGTTGGCTTCGACGTCGACGTGGTGAACGCGATCTGCGCCAAGATCAACTGCCAGGCCGAGTTCGTGACGACCGGCTGGGACGGCATCTTCGCCGCGCTCGACCAGGGCAGCTTCGACCTCGCGGCCTCGGGCGTGTCGATCACCGACGAGCGCAAGAAGGCGATGGACTTCTCCGATCCCTATATCGTCAACAGCCAGGCCGTGCTGACGCGCGCCGAGGACCAGGGCATCACGCTCGAAAAGTTCAAGGCGGAAGGCCGCAAGCTCTCCGCCCAGGCCAACACGACGGACGCGCAGGTCGCCGAAGGCGTGGTCGGCAAGGAAAATGTCGTGGCCTATGACACGTTCAGCGCCGCCATCATCGCGCTCAAGACGGTCGTCGCAAACGGGTCGATCCGTTCAAGTCCACCCTCGTCGTCATGGGCGTCACGCCGCGCCAGTTGACGGAGGCCGCCGACCTCATGGTGCGCGGCGTCGAGGCCTGGCTCTGGTCGGCCTATGCCGTGCTGCTTCTCGCCGGCCTCGGTCTTCTCTTTGCCGGGAGCCGCGCGCCGGTGCCGGCCGAAAGCCGCGCCCGTAGGGCCGGCGCCTGGCTTCTTGGCCTCGTCTGGGTGGAGCTTCTGAAGCTGCACTATGCGGGCAGGCCCGCTGTCGTGCCTGCCTCCGCTTCGGCAGAATTCCTCGTCGGCGGCCGCGAGATCGGCCCGGCGGACGTCGCGATCTGGATGGAAGACGAGCGCTGATGGCAGCTCAGCCTGCCTTCGCGGCTGTTTCGTCCCGCACCTTCGACCGCGCGGGACGATGGCTCGTCTTGTTCCAGAAGAAGGGGTCGCTGCGCAGTTCGAGCACCGCGCGCCATGCCGCCTTGGATACAAGCAGCCAGTAGACCGGCGTCCACGCCCAGCGCCGGCCGATCGCCGCCCGTTCCTCCGGTGTCATGCCGGCCCGGCCAAGGGCGACGAAGGCCGCATAGCTGCCGAAGATGTTGACGATGTCCACGACGAAGAGGGTGAATTCGAGCGTGCCGACATGGTACGCTCCGTGGAAGAAGAGCTGCCATGTGATCAGTCCGACATAGGCGAGGATCAACGGGTGGGCCAGGGATGACAGGATGAGCCCCCCGATCAGGACCTGGAAGACGATGCTCGGGCCGAGCCCCATTTCCCGGACGAGCCGTACGGGCCGCCGCATCAGCACGAGCCAGGTTTGCAGCCAGCCCTTGAACCAGCGCGTGCGCTGGCCCGTCCAGGCGCGGGCCTCGGTCGGCGCCTCCTCGTAGGTCGGCCGGCTGATCGTGCCGCAGCGGTAGCCCTGCCGGTAGAGGCGCAGACCGAGATCGGCATCCTCGGTGACGTTGTAGGGATCCCAGCCGCCCACCTCCTGCAGGATGCGGGTGCGGAAATGGTTCGACGTGCCGCCGAGCGGCATCGGCATGCGCGCGGCGGCAAGGCGCGGCAGGAGCACGCGGAAGAGGCCGGCATATTCCATCGCGAAGAGGGCGCTGAGCTTGCTTTCCTGCCCGTTGGTGACGACCAGCGGCGCCTGGAGGCAGGCAATGTCCGCCGGCCCCGCCTCGAAGCTGCGCCAGGCCTCCTCCAGTTGCATCGGATCGACCCGGTCCTCCGCATCGTAGATCACGAGATATTCGCCGCGCGCCGCGCCGAGCGCATAGGTGAGAGCCTTCGGCTTGGTGCGGGGGCGTCCCGGCGGAACCTCGACGATCTCGTATTGCCGGCCGAGGCGCATGGCCGAAAGCGCATCGAGCGTCTCGCTGTCGTCGGCCTCGCAGATCAGCTTGATGTCGAGACGCGTAGCCGGCCATTCGAGCCGGTTCAACGTCTCGACGAGCTGCGGGACGACCGCCGCTTCCCGGTAGAGGGCGACGAAAACGGAGTAGACCGGCCGCCGGGCGGCGGGCAGGGCCGGGCGCGTGTTCTTCCTTTCCCGTTTCATGACGGAGAGGGCGATGAAGCGTATGAAGACGGTCGCGAAGAAGAATACGGTCAGCACGATATGGAGCAGAAGGTTCGCGGCCGCCGGGTTCAGCACCGCGAAGACGAGGCCCAGCGTCAGCATCGTGCCGGTGTAGAACCCCTGCCGGCCCCAGAGAGTGATGCGGGCGCTCGCCTCCGGTACGGCGCCGAAGAGCTGGTCGACGCTCTCGCGCAGCCGGCGATCGCGGCCGGCCTGCCAGAGGGCGGTGCGCATGGCCGATGGCGTGGTTACGGCCATCTTCATGCGGAGCAGGGGTGATCGGAGACGGTCGCCAAGATAGTCCAGCCGCTTTGCGCTCGGTATGATGGCGATGATCGGCTGGTGCAAGGGATGGCGAATGCGGACGGCGGTCGGCTCCACCAGTTGCGTGTCGGCCCCCGCGATATCCTCGACCTGCGCGGGATCGAGCCGGCGCAGGAAAGGAAGGTGGAGGATTTCGGCCAGGGCCTCGTAGTAGATGTCCTCCGCCAGCGCGCCGCTGGCCAGCAACTCCGCTTCCAGTGTCGTGCCGTTGCGGTTCGCCCGCACCAGCATTTGCGAGATGAGGGTCTTGGAAAGGCCGAGCCGGCGGAAGAGGCGGGCCTCCGTCATGAAGCGCGGCGGCACCGGCTGCTGTTCGGGCGATGGCGCGAACGGCCCCGGCAGGATGCCGATTGCTGTGGCGAAAGTGATGTCGTCGGGATATTCTGCGAGCCGCATGCAGTCTTCGCGGCCACGTCATCGGCCACGCCCCTCTTAAACCCCAAGTTGATGTTAATGCGGCAGAGCAGAATTTCATCCCTCAAATCTTATGGGCTTTTTGCGCTTTGCCTGCTGGCGGCGGCGGCAAGGCCGTTTGCCGTCGCCGCGCAGGACCGCGCGCCGGTCGACCTGCCGATCCTCTTCGATACGCGCGAGCGCATCGCACGGCCGGACCTTTCCGGCATCGTGCGCCTGCGCTTCCTGACGACGGTGGATTTCCCGCCGTTCAACTTCATCGACCAGACAGGCAAGCTCGCCGGCTTCCATGTCGATCTGGTGCGCGAGATCTGCCGCGAGCTCCAGTTGACGGAAAAGTGCCAGATCCAGGCGGTGACCTTCCCCGAGCTGGAGAAGGCGCTCACCGACGGCACCGGCGAGGCGGTCGCCGCCGGCGTCGCCGTCACGGCGGACCTGCGCCGGCGGTTCGCCTTCTCGCGCCCCTTCATGCGTCTGCCCGCCCGCTTCGCCGTGGCGAAGAAGACCCCGCCCGCCGGCGAGACGGCGGCTGCGCTCGACGGCCGCAAGGTCGGGGTGGTCGCTGCAAGCGTGCACGAGGCGATGCTGAAGGCGTTCTTCCCGCGCATCAAGGCGGAAGCCTTCCCGGATCGCGCGGCGCTGCTTGCGGCCCTGAAGGACGGCAAGGTGGAGGCCGCCTTCGGCGACGGCATGCAGCTCGCCTTCTGGACGAGCGGTACGGCTTCGGCCGGCTGCTGCCGCCTGTTCGACGGGCCCTACCTTTCCGAGCAGTTCCTCGGCGAAGGCATGACGATCATGGTCCGCAAGGAGGACGCGGCGCTGGCGGAGGCGATCGACCATGCGCTGCTGGCGCTCTCGCGCAATGGGCGCCTGCAGGAGATCTACCTGCGCTATTTCCCGGTCAATCTCTACGGCGGCTGATCTAAGTCAGTGCTGACTTACTGGCTTGCCCAGATGATGCGGGCGATCCAGTCGATCTCCTCCATCTCGAAATTCCGGTTCGGGTGCTCCGGGTTGAGCGAGACGAGTTCGATCGTGCGCGGGCTCTGGCGGTGCAGCACCTTGGCCATCACCTCGCCCTCGCGGGTCTTGACGACGACGCGGTCGCCGCGGCGCACCTGCGCGCCCGGCTCGACGATCAGCACATCGCCGTCGCGGTAGAGCGGCAGCATGCTGTCGCCCTGCACTTCGAGCGCGTAGACGCCGGGCTTGCGGTCGGGCGAGGCGGGAAACTCCACCACGTCCCAGCCCTGGCCGGCCGGAAAGCCGCCGTCGTCAAAGAAGCCGCCGGCGCCCGCCTGGGCGAAACCGAGCAGGGGAATGCTGCCGGCCTGCGGGGGAAAGGCCCCCTGCGGCACACCGCCGTAGCGGGCGGGATCGGCCAGCATGAGGAACTCGTCGATGGAGGCGCCCGTCGCGTCGAGCACCTTGGCGATCGATTCCGTCGAGGGCCAGCGCTGGCGCCCGTCGACCGCCTGCCGTTTGGACTTGTTGAAGGATGTCGGGTCGAGCCCGGCGCGGCGGGCAAGGCCAGACGGAGAGAGCCGGTTGCGCTCGGCGAGGGCGTCGATCGCCGCCCAGATCCGGTCGTGGGAGAACATGCTGCGAAACCCTGCCAAGGCACGGGGCCGGCCTGTGCCGGCCCGATCGATCGGGAGCATATCCAAGGAAGACGGTCGAGTAAAGGAAAAAGGATTATTTTCCTGTGCCGTTCCGCGAAGCGGTTTCCGCCGCCCGCCGGCGGGCCACGACGCTTTCGCGCCAGATGGTGAAGATGCCGGCGCCGACGACGATGACCGAACCGGCGACGGTGTTGGGGCTCAGCGTCTCGCCGAAGACGGAAACGCCGATGATCGCGGCCAGCACGACCTGGAGATAGGTGAGCGGCTGCACGGCCGCCGCGTCGAGCAGGTCGTAGGCGCGGATGAGGAAATAGTGGCTGGACATGCCGGTGATGCAGAGAAGGCCCATCCAGAACCGGTCGACGGGCGAAAGATTGGTCCAGAAGAACGGACCGATCACCGATATGGCGGCGGCCCCCGCGACCCCGAGATAGAAGAAGCTCGTGGAGGCCGCGTCATTGCGGCTGACGAGGCGGGTGGCGATGACATAGAGCGCGAACATCAGCGCGGAAAGAAGCGGCAGGAGGACGCTCGCGTCGAACGTGCTGCCGGCGGGGTTTACGACGATCAGCACGCCGCAGAGGCCGACGCCGATCGCCGTCCAGCGCCGCCAGCCGACCCGCTCGCCGAGCAGCGGCATGGAGAGCAGCGCAACGAAGATCGGCCCGGACGAAAGGACCGCCTGGGAATGGGCGAGACCGACCGTCGTGAAGGCCGTGATGGTCACGACGATCTGGAAGGCGAGCAACGCGCCGCGCAGGACCTGCAGGACCGGGTGCTTCGTGGCCGCAGCCGCCCTCAGCCCGCCCGGCCCGCGGGCGCCGAGCGCAATGGCGAAGGCGCCGAATGCCCAGAAGCGCAGCATGGCGATGAAGACAGGCGGATAGGCGCTGCCAAGATGCTTCGAGATCGCATCCTGCAGGCTGAAGATCACGATCGCGACGAGGGTGAAGACATAGCCGAGTCGTTTGGGGTCCATGCCCCGCGCATATACCCGTCCCGCGCGGCTTGCACGCCCGAACTTTTGAGGGTTCCGGATATTTCGGGGGCCTGCCGCAAAAGCATAGGAAAAATTTCCTTCCTGTCTCCCCCGCGATTTCTGCCACTTTCGCGCAAATCGCGGGCGCGCTATCAAGATGTGGCACGGCCTGTCCGTGCGCTCCGAGGTCCCCCCGTGCACAAGACAGTTTCCTCCGGCATTCTGCTGACGTCCTTCGCCTATTTCATGTTCTCCCTGCAGGATGCGTCGGTCAAATGGCTCGTCGTCGGCCTGCCCGTCTGGCAGATCCTGTTCATGCGCAGCGTGACGATGTTCGCGCTCTGTGCCGTTTTCGGCGGCCGGCCGCTCATGCGGGCCGCGCGGCGCTCGCCGGTGCTCAAGCCGCTTCTTCTGCGCAATCTCCTGCTGCTGGCCGCCTGGCTCTCCTACTACAACGCGGCGCGCGACCTCGGCCTTGCCGAGCTGACGACGCTCTACTACGCCTCGCCCGTGGTCATGACGATCCTGTCGGGGCCGATCCTCGGGGAGAAGGTGCCGGGCTATCGCTGGCTTGCGGTCGCCACCGGCTTTGTCGGTGTGGTCGTCGCCTGCGGGGTGGCGGTCAAGGGACTGTCGCTGTCGCTGCCGATCTATCTCGCTTTGCAGGCCGCCGTCTTCTGGGCGGTGGCGAGCGTCCTTCTGCGCAAGACGGCGCTGCACGAGCGCACGCAGGTGCAGGTGACGATCTCCAGCGGCTTCTTCATCCTCTTCACCGCGCTTGCCCTGCCTTTCGTCTGGCAGCCCGTCTCGGCGGTCGACCTCTTGCTGATGGTGGGAACGGGCATCATTGCCGGCATCGGCCAGTTCGCCATGTTCGAGGGCATGCGCCGCGCGCCGGTCTCCGTGCTCGCGCCGTTCGAATATACCTCTCTCGTCTGGGCCTTCGCGCTCGGCTATCTGATCTGGAGCGACGTGCCGGGCTCCAACGTTTTCGCCGGCGCCGTGCTGATCTTTTCCGCCGGAATGATCATCGTCGCCATGGAGCGGTTCGGCAGGCGCCCGGGCCTTGGCACCTGAGTTCCGGCGGAAGGCCGAGACTGACCAAAAGAAGTCCGATTTTCGGTGCAAAGGCCGGTTGCATACCGGCTGGAGAGCGATATTGTCGCCCTCTGTAAGGCGCTTTTACGGGGACTGGAATGCCGATATCGAACACCGCGTTCGTACGGTCGACGATCGTGCTGTTGATCGCGGGCATCGTCGCGTTGCTCGGCATTGTCGGCACGTCGCTCTGGCTCGTCCACAAGGTGCAGGATTATTTCACCGGCTATATCGAGGTGCGCGAGGCGCGCAGCGCCGCCGCCGACCTGCTCTCCACCCTGAAAGACCTCGAAACCGGCCAGCGCGGCTTCGTCATCACCGCCGAACCGGCCTTCCGCGGCCCGTACGACGCCGCGCTCAAGGCGGTGGCGGAACGACAGGTCGTGCTTGCCGAGAAGGTCGCCGGCTTCCCCGAATATGCCAGCCACATGCCGGAAATCGAGAGGCTGGTGGCCGACAAGCTGGACGAGCTTGCCGACACGGTCGCGGCCGTCGAGGCGGGCCGGCCGGACGATGCGGCGGCGCAGGTCAAGAACGACCGCGGCCGCGTGCTCATGGACCAGTTGCGCACGCGGCTCGGCGAAATCACGGCCGATGCCGACCGCCGCATGGAGGAAAGTGTCGCCGACACGCTCTGGTCGGCCGACGCCCTGCAATGGACGACGGTGATCGGCGCCATCGCCATCATCGCGGTGCTGGGCGGCGCGATCATCGTCATCGCGAAATACACCCGCGACATCATCGCCGCGCGGCGCGAGGTGGAGGTGCTGAACACTACGCTGGAAAAGCGGGTGGACGAACGGACGGAGGAACTGATCCGCGCCAACCAGGAGGTCCAGCGCTTCGCCTATATCGTCACGCACGACCTGCGCGCGCCCCTCGTCAACATCATGGGCTTCACCAGCGAATTGCAGGCCTCGCTCTCCTCCATCCAGGCCTATGTGCTCGCCGACGAGAAGGCGCCGAGTGCGGACGACATCCTGGAGGCGCGTCGTGCGGCCTCGGAGGACCTGCCGGAGGCGATCGGCTTCATCCGCTCCTCCACCAAGAAGATGGACGGTCTCATCAACGCCATCCTGAAGATCTCGCGCGACGGGCGGCGGGAGCTCAAGATCGAGCGGGTGGACCTGAAGGCGCTCGCCGAGGCGGGCGCGGCGGCCGTCGGCCATCAGGTCAGCGAGGCCGACGGCATCGTCGTCGTCGACGATACGCTGCCGACAGTCGTTTCCGACCGGCTCTCGCTGGAGCAGGTCTTCGGCAACCTCTTCGACAACGCCATCAAGTACCGTTCGCCCGACCGGCCGCTGCGCATTTCCGCCAGTGCGCGCAATATCGGCCGTGCGGGCTTCGTCATCGAGTTTTCCGACAACGGCCGCGGCATCGCGGCGGAGGACCACGAGCGCGTCTTCGAGCTTTTCCGCCGCTCCGGTGCGCAGGACAGGCCCGGCGAAGGCATCGGCCTTGCGCATGTGCGTTCACTGATGCGCAATCTCGGCGGTGATATCATCGTTCGATCCGAACTCGGGCAGGGGACGACCTTCGTGCTTCGTCTGCCGTCCGACCTCAGCAAGGTAGTCAGGAGTATGCAGGCATGAACGGTCTCGGCAAGGAAGTCACCATCGTCATGGTCGAGGACGACGAGGGCCACGCGCGCCTCATCGAGAAGAACATCCGGCGCGCCGGCGTGCACAACGAGATCGTGCCTTTCACCAACGGCACCGAGGCGCTGGACTTCGTGCTCGGCAAGGACCGCACCGGCCTTGCGAGCGCCGGCAAGTTCCTGCTGATCCTGCTCGACCTCAACCTGCCGGACATGTCGGGCATCGATATCCTGCAGAAGATCAAGTCGAACGTCCACACCAAGCGCCTGCCGGTCGTCATCCTCACGACGACGGACGACGAGCGCGAGATCCAGCGCTGCTACGATCTCGGCGCCAATGTCTACATCACGAAGCCGGTCGAATACGAGAGCTTCGCCCACGCGATCCGCCAGCTCGGCCTGTTCTTCTCCGTGATCCAGATTCCCGAGACGCATTAAATGAAGGAAGGCCCCCATCGCATCCTCTATATCGACGACGACCCGATCCTCGCGCGGCTCGCCCAGCGCGCGCTCGGCCGTCTCGGCTACGAGGTGCTGCATGCCGAAGACGTGGAGCGCGGCCGCGACCTGCTTGCCGAAGGCGGCGTCGACGCCGTCGTGCTCGATCATTTCCTGAAGGCCGGAACGGGCCTCTCCTTCCTCAAGGAACTCGCCGACGCGCCGGACGCCGTGCCGGTCGTCTACGTGACCGGCTCGAACGACGCGCAGGTCGCCGTTGAGGCGCTGAAGGCGGGCGCGGCCGACTATGTCATCAAGTCGGTCGGCGACGACTTCATGCCGTTGCTGGCCAATGCGCTGCGCCAGGCCCTGGAAAATGCCGGGCTGAAGCGCGCCAAGCTCAAGGCCGAGCAGGAGATCCGCTCGGCCAAGGAGCGCGCCGAGGTACTGCTGGCGGAGGTGAACCATCGCGTCGGCAATTCGCTGGCGCTCGCCGCTGCCCTCATCCGGCTGCAGATATCGAGTGTCGCGGACGAGGCCGTGCGGGAGGCGCTCGCCGAAACGCAGGCGCGCATCACCGCCATCGCCGGCGTCCACCGCCGCCTCTATACGTCCGAGGACGTGCGCCATGTCGATATGGGCGCCTATCTTGCGACGCTCCTTTCCGAGCTCGACACGTCCTTGAAGGGCCAGGGCCGCAACGTGCGCCTCACCAGCACGCTGGAGCCGCTGAACATGCCCCCCGACCGCGCCGTCTCGCTCGGCGTCATCGTCACGGAACTCGTCACCAACGCCTTCAAATATGCCTATGACGCGTCGGACGGCGAGGTGCGCGTCGGCTTCACCCGGCTCGATGCGGAAAACGCCGTGCTCTTCGTCGAGGACGACGGCATCGGCTGGCGCGGCGAAGGCCCGGTGCGCGGCACCGGCCTCGGCTCCAAGATCATCGGCGCCATGGCCGTGAGCCTCAACACGAGGCTCGACTACGCCGCCCGCCACGCCGGCACGCGGGCCGAACTGCTGGTGCGCATGGCGGAGGCGCAGCGGCCATAGGCTTGCGGGCCGCCTTCCGGCAGCAGGCCAAGGAACAGGAATGAAAATGCCCCCTCGGCGGGACCGAAGGGGCATCGAAGAATTGCCGGCGAAGGCCATCAGGCGGCCTTCTTCGCCTCCGGGGCGAAGCGGGTGTAGAAGGTCTCGCTCTTGGCGGCCATGTCTTTCAGGAGCGGCGTCGGCTGGAAGTGGTCGCCGTATTTCGCGGCGAGCTTTTCGCACAGCGCCACGAAGGCCTTCACGCCCATGCCGTCAATATAAGAGAGCGTGCCGCCGGTATAGGGTGCGAAGCCGAAGCCGAGGATGGAGCCGACATCGGCCTCGCGCGGATCGGTGACGATGCCCTCTTCCATGGTGCGGGCCGCCTCCAGCGCGATGGTGGCGAGGAGGCGCTCCTTCAGCACCTTGACGTCGACATCCTCCGGCTTCTGCTGTGGATAGAGGTCCTTGAGGCCCGGCCACAGCGTCTTCTTGGCGGGCTTCGGCGGGTAGTCGTAGAAGCCTTTTCCAGCCTTGCGGCCGAGGCGGCCTTCGCCTTCCACCAGCTTCGTCACCAGTTCCATGTGGCGCGGATCGACGGACTGCGGGCCGAGGTCGGCGATGGAGGCCTTGAAGATCTTGTAGGAAAGATCGACGGCCACTTCGTCGTTGAGCGAGAGCGGGCCGACCGGCATGCCGGCCATCTTGGCGGCATTCTCGATCATCGCCGCCGGCACGCCCTCGATCAGCATGTCATAGGCCTCGGCCATGTAGCGGAAGACGCAGCGGTTGACGTAGAAGCCGCGCGTGTCGTTGACGACGATCGGCGTCTTCTTGATAGCCGCGACATAGTCGAGCGCGGTGGCGAGCGCCTTGTCGCCCGTCTCCTTGCCGAGAATGACTTCCACCAGCATCATCTTTTCGACCGGCGAGAAGAAGTGGATGCCGACGAACTGGCCGGGGCGCTTCGAGTTCTTCGCAAGGCCGGTGATCGGCAGGGTCGAGGTGTTGGAGGCGAAGATGGCATCCTCGCGCAGCACGGCCTCGATCTTCTCCGTGACCTCCTGCTTGACCGTGCGGTCCTCGAAGACGGCCTCGATGACGAGGTCTGCATCGGCAAGGCTCGCATAGTCCGGCGTCGGGGTGATGAGGGAGAGCAGCTTCTCGCCGTCCTCCTTCGACATGCGGCCCTTGCCGATGGCGCCCGTCACGAGGCCTTCGGAAACGCCCTTGCCCTTGTCGGCGGCCGCCTGGTCGCGGTCGACGAGGACGACCGGGATGCCGGCGGCGGCGGTGACATAGGCGATGGAGGCGCCCATGAAGCCGGCGCCGACGACGGCGACCTTCTTGAATTCCGATTTCGGAACGCCGGCCGGGCGGCGCGCGCCCTTGCCGAGTTCCTGCATGGAGATGAACAGTGACCGGATCATCGAGAAGGCTTCGGTCGTCTGAAGGATATGGGTGAAGTAGCGCTGCTCGATCCTCAGCCCCGTCTCGAAGGGCACCTGAAGGCCCTCGTAGACGCATTTGAGGATGGCGAGTGCGCCCGGATAGTTGCCGGCGGTCTCGCGGCGCAGGATCGCCGGGGCTGCCGGCCACAGCTGGGCGGAAGCGGGCGTCCAGATGCCGCCGCCGGGGGCCTTGAAGCCCTTCTCGTCCCACGGCTGGACGGGCTTGAGACCGTCCTTGATCATCTGCTTCGCCGCCGGGATGAGTTGGTCGGGCTCGACCACCTGATGGACGAGGTTCATCGCCTTGGCGCGCGCACCGGTCAGCGACGAGCCGGTGGTCATCATCTGGAGGGCGTCCTGCGCATTGGCGAGGCGCGGCACGCGCTGGGTGCCGCCGGCCCCGGGGAAGATGCCGACCTTGACCTCGGGAAGCGCGATCTTGACCGACTTGGCGTTGGAGGCGACGCGGCCGTGGCAGGCGAGCGACATTTCGAACGCGCCGCCCATGCAGGTGCCGTTGATCGCCGAGACCCACGGCTTGCCGCAGGTTTCCAGCTTGCGGAACAGCCAGGTCATGCGGCCCGTGGCGTCGAACAGTTTCTGTACGGCGGTTGCCGGATCGGCGGCCTCGGCTTCCTTCAGGAGATCGAAGCTCCCCTTGATCATGGAAAGGTCCGCGCCGCCGGAGAAGGAGGACTTGCCCGACGTGATGACCGCACCCTTGATGGCGCTGTCGGCCACGACCTGGTCGATGATCTTGTCCAGTTCGTCCATCACCTCGACGGTGAAGACGTTCATCGACTTGTCGGGCATGTCCCAGGTGACCAGCGCAATGCCGTCGGCGTCTGTCTCGATGGAAAAGTTCTTGTAGCTCATGATGGGATTCCTCTTCCCTGAAATCTATCTGGCGGGGCGCTGCCCCTCATCCGCCTGCCGGCACCTTCTCCCCGTGAACGGGGAAGGAATGTGCCGCAGCGTCTCCGTTCCCCCTCGCCCCGCTTGCGGGGAGAGGGTGCGCCGAGCGCAGCGGAGGCGGGGTGAAGGGCTTTCACGCGCGTCCCCTTTAGACCCGTTCGACGATCGTCGCCGTGCCCATGCCGGCGCCGATGCAGAGCGTGACGAGGGCGGTGTTGAGGTCGCGGCGTTCCAGCTCGTCGAGCACGGTGCCGAGGATCATCGCGCCGGTCGCGCCGAGCGGATGGCCCATGGCGATGGCGCCGCCGTTGACGTTGATCCTGTCGTGCGGGATGTCGAAAGCCTGCATATAGCGCAGCACGACGGCGGCGAAGGCTTCGTTGAGCTCGAAGAGGTCGATGTCGGAGAGCGTCATCCCGGTGCGGGCGAGCAGCTTTTCCGTGACGTCGACCGGGCCGGTCAGCATCAATGCAGGATCGGAGCCGATATTGGCGAAGGCCTTGATGCGGCCGCGCGCCTTCTTGCCGAGGATCGCGCCGCCTTCCTTCGAGCCGAGGAGGACGGCGGCGGCGCCGTCGACGATGCCGGAGGAATTGCCGGCATGGTGGACGTAGTTGATGCCCTCGATCTCCGGATGGGCCTGGATGGCGACGGCCTCGAAGCCGCCCATCTCGCCGGGCATCTGGAAGGAGGGCTGGAGCTGGGCGAGCGCCTGCATGTCGGTGCCCGGGCGCATGTGCTCGTCACGGTCGAGGATGGTAAGGCCGTTGATGTCCTTCACCGGGATTACGGAATTCCTGAAGTAGCCCTTTTCCCAGGCATGGGCGGCGCGCTTCTGGCTCTCGACGGCATAGGCGTCGACGTCGTCGCGCGAAAAGCCGTATTTGGTGGCGATGAGGTCGGCCGAAACGCCCTGCGGCATGAAATAGGCCGGGAAATTGACGGACGGGTCCATGAACCAGGCGCCGCCCGACATGCCGAGGCCGATGCGGGACATGCTCTCCACGCCGCCGGCGACGACGAGGTCGTCCGCCCCTTGTGCGACCTTCGCCGCGCCGAAATTCACGGCGTCGAGGCCGGAGGCGCAGAAGCGCGAGATCTGCATGCCCGGCGCCTTGGTCGAATAGCCGGCCTCGAAGGCGGCGGCCTTGGGGATGACGGCGCCGGCATCCATGACAGGGTCGACGCAGCCCATGATGATGTCGTCGACCTTCTCCGTGTCGAGGTCGCTGCGGTCGCGCACGGCTTCCAGAACCTTGGCGGCGAGGCGAACGGACGGCACTTCGTGCAGCGAGCCGTCCTTCTTACCGCGCCCGCGCGGGGTGCGCACATGATCGTAGATGAAGACGTCGGTCATTCTCTTCTCCCTGGCGGCGCGGTGGCGCCTTAGATTTCATGCTCGACTGTAGCTCCTCGCCGCGCGGTCGTGGAGAGGAGCCAAGGCGTCAAAACGCCTCGGCGGCGAGTTCCATGGTCGTGTCGGCGCCCGCCTCGATGCGGGTCTTGCGTAGCGCGGTTTCCGGCATCAGGCGCTCCATGAAGAATTTTGCCGTCACCAGCTTGTTCTTCAGGAAATCCTCGCGCTCGCCCGCGCCGGCCGCAAGGCCTTCTTCGGCGGCCTTCGCGATCCTCGCCCACATGTAGCCGACGACGACGAGGCCGAAGAGATGCATGTAGTCGGTCGAGCCGGCGCCGGCATTGTCGGGCTTGGCCATGGCGTTCTGCATGAACCACATGGTTCCGGCCTGAAGGTCGTTGAGGCCCTTCTTGAGGTTCTTGGTGAAGAAGGCGAGTTTCTCGTCGCCCCGGTTCTCCTCGCAGAAGTCGCCGATCTCCTTGAAGAGGGCCATGACGGCACGCCCGCCGTTCATGCCGAGCTTGCGGCCGACGAGGTCGAGCGCCTGGATGCCGTTGGCGCCCTCGTAGATCATGGCGATGCGCGCGTCGCGCAC
>CBIMFD010000062.1:0-15040 GCA_966243085.1 uncultured Shinella sp. | reverse complement strand
CCTTCCGTGCCGATGGCGACGGCGACGGGCGCACGGTTGACGAGCGCCGGCGTGAAGAAATCGCAGTAATCCGGCTGGTCGACGGCATTGACCGGGATATGCAGTTCGCGTGCGGCGGCGGCAATGGCGCGGTCGGCCGCAGCATCGCCCGTCGCGGCGAAGACGAGCGTGGCGCCGGCGATTGCTTCCTCTGAAAAGGGCGCGCGCTGCAGAACGAGGCCGTTCTCGGCGATGAAGCCGGCGAAATCGGCTTCCGGCGCCTCGGCCAGCACGACAATCCGCGCATCCGTGTTCGACAGGAGGCGGGCCTTGGCGAAGGCTTCGTCGCCCTCGCCCACGACGACGACCGTCCTGCCGCTGATGCGGAAGAAGGCCGGGAAGGTCGAGAGCTTGTGCTGCGCTGCGGTCATGGTTCGGTCCGGTTGAAGTGTGCGCACTATCGCGAAAATCCGCCAGGAACGAAAGAAACAGAAATTCCAATGGTTCGGGAGGGGGGTATTGTTTTGCTCTGGCACCCGGCATTTTGAGCATAAGTCACCGGCCGCCCTTGCCTGCTGGACGGCGCGCCCGCTAAGGATGCGGACATACCGCCAACAGGAATTTCCTTCATGGACCAGGCAGCCTTTGCAAAGCGCCTCCTCGACGTCATCGAGTTCGACATCCTTCCCCTGACACGAAAGGGCGTTGCCGCCGGCAACAAGGTATTCGGCGCGGCAATCCTCGACAAGGCCGACCTGTCGCTCGTACTGGCGGAAACCAACAACGAGACGGAAAATCCACTCTGGCACGGGGAGGTGCACACGCTGAAGCGCCTTTACGAGCGTGTCGAGAAGCCGAACACGAAGGACTATGTGTTTCTGTCGACGCACGAGCCCTGCTCCATGTGCCTTTCGGCCATCACCTGGGCGGGCTTCGACAATTTCTATTATTTCTTCAGCCACGAGGATTCGCGCGACAGCTTCGCCATCCCGCACGATCTGCGCATCCTGAAGGAGGTTTTCCGGCTCGATCCGGGCGGCTATGCGAAGACGAACGCCTTCTGGCATTCCGCCGCCATCGCCGATCTCATCGCGACGGCGGACGAACCGGAAAAGGCCGCGTTGAAGAAGCAGGACGGCGAGATCCGTGCCGCCTATGACGCCCTTTCGGCGGACTACCAATCCGGCAAGGCCGGCAACAGCATCCCGCTCAACTGAGACCAGCCATGGAACCGAGCCGCGACATAGAACGCCTGATCGAGATCATGGCCGCCCTGCGCCAGCCGGAAACCGGCTGCCCGTGGGACATCGTCCAGACCTTCGAGACGATCAAGCCCTACACGATCGAGGAGGCCTACGAGGTCGCCGACGCGATCGAGCGGAACGACATGGACGACCTCTGCGAGGAACTGGGCGACCTCCTCCTGCAGGTCGTCTTCCATGCCCGCATGGCCGAGGAGCGCGGCGATTTCGATTTCGGCAGCGTCGTCGAGGCGGTGACGCGCAAGATGATCCGCCGCCATCCGCACGTCTTCGCCCGCTCGGATGCAGACACGCCCGAGGCGGTGAAGCTGCAATGGGACGCAATCAAGCAGGCGGAAAAGCGCGAGCGCAAGGAGCGCCGTGCCAGACGCGGCCTGCCGCAAGACCCGCTGCGCGGCCATCTCGGCTCGGTGCAGCGCTCCTTCCCCGCGCTGGTGGAAGCGCTGAAACTTCAGGAGCGTGCGGCAAAGGTCGGCTTCGACTGGTCGGAGCCCGAGCCGATCCTCGACAAGATCGAGGAGGAGATCGGCGAACTGCGCGAAGCCCTGCGCGACGGCAACAAGAGCGCCGTGGCCAACGAACTCGGCGACCTCATCTTCGCCCTGGTCAATATCGGCCGCCATGTCGGCGCCGACCCGGAAATGGCCCTGCGCGGCACCAACACCAAGTTCCGCAACCGGTTTTCGCATATCGAGGACAGCCTTGCCGAAAACGGCGAGAGCCTGGAGGAGACGACGCTGGAGCGGATGGAGGAGCTGTGGCAGGCGGCGAAGCGGATCGAGCGGCGGTTGGCGGAGTAGGGTTGGATTGCCCCTCATCCGCCTGCCGGCACCTTCTCCCCGCAAGCGGGGCGAAGGGGATGTAGCGCTGGTTTCCTAAAACTCACCGGAATAGTGGTAGGAAAACAGCCCCTCCTGCCCCTTCGCCCCGCTTGCGGGGAGAAGGTCGCGGCAGCGGGATGAGGGGCAAGCTCAGCGCTCCCAATCCTCGCGCGCCGGCTTTACGCCGATCCCGAGCCGGCGGTCGAGTTCGGCGGCTTCGGTTTCCGTCAGGCGGAGTTCCAGCCGCACGTTGCCGTCTTCCATGTCTTCGCGGGCATCGACGACGGAGTGGTCGTAGATCCACGGCAGGAGCTGCAATTGCGTGAGGGGCACGACGACGTCGCGATCGACCAGCACGCCGGAAAGGCGGCGGTTGATCTCGCCGAGCAACGCGTCGACACCCTCGCCGGATATGGCGGAGACCGCCATGACGTTCGGCTGGCCTTCGGCCTTCTGCACCAGCGCCTCGCGACCCTCCGGCTCCAGCCGGTCGATCTTGTTCCAGACTTCGAGGATGCGCTCCGCCCCGTCCTTCTCGTCGATGCCGAGATCGGCGAGGATGCGCAGGACGTCCGAGGACTGCGCGCCGTTGTCCGGGTCCGACATGTCGCGCACATGGAGGATGAGGTCGGCTTCCAGCACCTCTTCCAGCGTCGCGCGGAAGGCGGCGACGAGATGGGTCGGCAGGTCCGAGATGAAGCCTACCGTATCGGAGAGGATGACCGTGCGGCCCTGCGGCAGCTTCATGCGGCGCAGCGTCGGGTCGAGCGTGGCGAAGAGCATGTCCTCGGCCAGGACCCCTGCCCCGGTGATGCGGTTGAACAGCGTCGACTTGCCGGCATTGGTATAGCCGACGAGCGCGACGATGGGATGCGGCACCTTCTTGCGTTTGGAGCGGTGGAGCTGGCGGGTGCGGCGCACCTGCTCCAGCTCGCGCTCCAATTTGACGATCTTGTCCTGCAGCAGCCGGCGGTCGGCCTCAATCTGTGTTTCGCCCGGGCCGCCCATGAAGCCCGCGCCGCCGCGCTGACGCTCGAGGTGGGTCCAGCTTCTGACGAGACGGCCGCGCTGGTAGTTGAGATGCGCAAGCTCGACCTGCAGCGTGCCTTCCCTGGTGGAGGCGCGGCGGCCGAAGATTTCGAGGATGAGGCCCGTGCGGTCGATGACCTTGGCGTTCCATTCCTTCTCGAGATTGCGCTGCTGCACCGGCGTCAGCGGATGGTCGACGATGACGAGGCCGGCATCGTGCTCGTCGAGCGCCGCCTTGATTTCCTCGATCTTGCCGGCGCCGAGCAGCGTGCCGGGCTTCGGCTGCGCAACGGGCACGATGGCGGAATGGACGACCGTGAGGTCGATGGCATGGGCAAGGCCGACGGCCTCTTCCAGCCGTGCCTCGTCGGAGCGCGCGGGCGTGGCTGACGGATCGGCCTGCTGGGCGCGGGACGCCTTCAGCACCGGCGCGATGACGACGGCGCGCATGTCGTCCCGGGGCTTTTCGGCTTCCGGGACGATGGAGTCCTTGCGGGGATCGGATTTGCTAATCTTCGTGGGTCCTGTCAGGAGCCGCTTTCCTCGGTCTCGAACATCTGCAAGGGCTGGCCCGGCATGATGGTCGAGATCGCATGCTTGTAGACAAGCTGCGAGTGACCGTCACGGCGCAGCAGCACGCAGAAATTGTCGAAGGAGGTGACAACTCCGGTCAGCTTGACCCCGTTGATGAGAAAGATCGTCAGGGAAATCTTTTGCTTACGAACGGTATTAAGAAAAAGATCCTGCAGGTTTTGAGAACGTTCCGCCATCGCGCCGCTTCTTTCTGATTGCCGGCCCTTTCGGCCGGTTGACTGGAATAAATGCCCCTGGTCCGGCAACATGTTCCCGGACCGCCGATTTTGGTATCAAATCGCGGTCTTCTCCGCAACGGCGAAAAAGACCTCGCGGATTTTCTGTGCGGTCATACCGGGATGACCGTTAGCGATGGCGTGGCCGTCGATGGAAACCACCGGCAGGCAGATCGTCGTCGCGCCGGTGACGAAGACCTCCCGCGCTTCCAGCATCTCGGCCACCGAAAAGCGCCGTTCCTCTACGGCAAGGCCGAGCTTTTCGGCAACGTCCATCAGCGTCGTGCGGGTGATGCCCTTGAGGATATCGTGGCCGGCGGGGCGCGTGACCAGCGTTCCTGCCTTGTCGACGATCCACAGGTTCGTGGCGGCGCCTTCCCTCACATTGCCCTCGGCATCGACGAAGATCGCCTCCTGCGCGCCCGCTTCCTTCGCCTGCTGGCGGGCGAGCACGTTCGGCAGGAGGCCGACGGTCTTGATGTCCACCCTGCCCCAGCGATCGTCGGGAACGGTGACGCCCTTGATGCCGGCGGCATATTTCGCCGCGTTCACCGCCGGATCGAGGCTCTTTGCCGTGACGATGAGCGACGGGCGGACATGCGGCGCCGGAAAAATATGATCGCGCTGAGCCGCGCCGCGCGTGACCTGGAGATAGACCATGCCGTTCACGACGCGGTTGCGGCGCAGTACCTCGCGCATGATTGCCGTGAGCGCGGCGCGCGGCATCGACGGGCGGAGGCGGATTTCGGCCAGCGAACGCTCGAGCCGATCGAGGTGGCGCGTGAGGTCGACGATGAAACCCTCTTGCACCTGGCAGACCTCGTAGACGGCGTCCGCGAAGACGAAGCCGCGGTCGTCGATGGAGACCGCCGCCTCCGCGTGACGAACGTAGCGGCCGTTGACATAGGCAATGCGCGGCATGGGAACCCTCAGAAATACTGGATGCTGACGCGGAAGAGCTGCTCGACATGGCGCACGGAGGCAGCCGCGGCAAACAGCACGACCCGGTCCTTCGCCTTAATCTTCGTGTCGCCGTCCGGACGGATCACCGTCTGGTCGCGGTAGATCGCGCCGATGCGGATGCCGGACGGCAGCTCGATCTCGCGCAGCGGCCGGCCGACGAGCGGCGATGTCTCCAGCGCCTCGGCCTCGATCACCTCGGCCGAGCCCTTCTGCACGGCGTAGACCGAGCGGATGCGCCCCTTGCGCACATGCTGGAGGATGCCGGAGATCGTGACCGCGCGCGGGTTGATATGCGCGTCGATGCCAAGCGTCTTGGTGAAATCCTGATAGGTCGGATCGTTGATCAGCACAAGGTTCTGCTTGCAGCCGAGGCGCTTGGCCATCACGCTGCCAAGGATGTTGATCTGGTCGTTGTTGGTCAGCGCCACGATCAGGTCCGCGTCCTGGATATCGGCCTGCAACAGCATCTTCTGGTCGAGCGCCGAACCGTGCAGCACGACGGCATTGCGCAGCTTGTCGGCAATGGCGACCGCCCGCTCCCGATCGCTCTCGATGATCTTGAGCCGCGTCTTCGGCTGGTAGTCCTCGATGGCCTTGGCGACGAAATAGCCGATATTGCCGCCGCCGGCGATGACGATGCGGGCGGCCTCCTGCTCCTCGTGGCCGAAGAGCGCGAGCGTGCGGCGCACATGCCCCTTGTCGCAGACCACGTAGGCAAGGTCACCGGAATGGAGCTGGTCGGAGGAATTCGGCACGAAAAGCTTGCCTTGCGAAAAGATGCCGGTGACCGTCGCGTTGAGATCGGGGAAGAGTTCGCTGAGCTGCTTCAGCGGCGTTTCCACGACCGGGCAGTCCTCCATGCATTCGATCGCGATCATCACGATACGGTCGTCGGCAAAGCGCACCACGTCGGTCGCGCCGGGGAAGGAAATGCGCCGCAGCACCGTCTTGCCCACCTCCACCTCCGGCGAGATGGTGACGTCGATCGGCAGGTTTTCACGGGAGAAGAGGTCGGAATATTCCGGCGCCAGATAGCTCTGCGCGCGGATGCGGGCGATCTTCGTCGGCACGTTGAACAGCGAATGGGCGACCTGGCAGGCGACCATGTTGATCTCGTCGAACAGCGTGACGGCGATGATCATGTCCGCCTCGTCCGCACCGGCCTTGGCGAGGATTTCCGGATGCGCGCCGTGGCCGACGATGCCGCTGACGTCGAGCGTCTCGGTAATGCCGGCGATCAGCGAGGGCTGCATGTCGATCACCGACACGTCGTTGCCCTCTTCCGAAAGCCGTTCCGCAATGCCGTAGCCGACGCGTCCGGCGCCGCAGATGATGACCTTCATCTCACAGAATCCCTCAAGTCCCAGAGGGCCTTATACGCCAAGCGACTTCAGTTTGCGATGGAGCGCGGAGCGTTCCATGCCGACGAACTCGGCGGTGCGGGAAATGTTGCCGCCGAAACGGTTGATCTGGGCGATGAGATAGTCGCGCTCGAACATTTCGCGCGCCTCGCGCAGCGGCAGCGTCATGATGTGCTGGTCGCCCTGCGTCGAAATCTTCGGCAGCATGTCGCCCACTTCCGTCGGCAGCATGTCGGCACTGATCGGCGTATCAGGACCATCGCTGCGCGCGAGGATCATCAGGCGTTCGATATTGTTGCGCAACTGGCGGATATTGCCCGGCCAGTCGTGCGCCTGGAGGACCGCAAGCGCATCGTCGCCGATCTTGCGTGCGCGAATGCCCGCCTGCTCGCTGACCTGGCGCATGAACATGTCGACGAGGAAGGGAATGTCCTCGCGGCGCTCGGCAAGCGGCGGCACGCGCACCGGCACCACGGCGAGACGGTGGTAGAGGTCCTCGCGGAAACCGCCCTCGGCGATCAGGCTTTCGAGATTGTAGGCGGTCGACGAGATGATGCGCACATCCACCTTCACCCGCTTGGAGCCGCCGACGCGCTCAAATTGTTGATCCACAAGCACGCGGAGAATCTTGTTCTGCGTCTCGCGCGGCATTTCGCCGATCTCGTCGAGATAGAGGATGCCGCCATGGGCCTCCTCCAGCGCGCCGGTCTTGCGCGGCTGACCGGGCGTGCCTTCGGTCCCGAACAGGGCGATTTCCATGCGCTCGGGCGTGATCGCCGCGGCGTTGAGCACGACGAACGGCCCGTTCGCGCGGCTCGACTTGCGGTGGATCATGCGGGCCACAAGCTCCTTGCCGGAGCCGGAGGGACCGAGAATCATGATGCGGCTGTTGGTGGGCGAGACCTTCTCGATGGTCTGGCGGAGCTGCGAGACGGCGACGGAGGTGCCGATCAGTTCCGCGGGATCGCCGGAGCGCTTCTTCAGCTCCGTCACCTCGCGGCGGAGTTTTGAATTTTCCAGCGCCCGCTCAGCGATCAGGATCAGCCGGTCGGCCTTGAAGGGTTTCTCGATGAAATCGTAGGCGCCGCGGCGGATGGCGGACACGGCCGTCTCGATATTGCCGTGGCCGGAGATCATCACCACCGGCAGGTCCGGATGGCGGCTCTTGATCTCGTCGAGCAGCGCGAGGCCGTCGAGCTTGCTGCCCTGCATCCAGATGTCGAGGAAGACGAGGCGCGGCACGCGGTCGCTGATCGCCGCAAGCGCGCTGTCGCTGTCGAAGGCGGTTCGCGTCTCGTGCCCTTCGTCGGAAAGGATGCCGGAGACGATCTCGCGAATGTCCTCTTCGTCGTCCACTACGAGAATATCAGACGCCATGGCTCATGTCCTTGATCTTATTATCCGCATCGACGGCCACCACCGTTTCCTCGTAGGGCAGGATCACGCGGATCATCGCCCCGTGGCCGTTGTCGAAATCCGCGGGGGCATCGTGCAGTTCGAGCTGCCCGCCATGGTCTTCGATGATCTTCTTGACGATGGCGAGGCCGAGGCCCGTGCCCTTCTCGCGCATCGTCATATAGGGTTCGAGAATGCGATGCCGGTTCTCGGTCGGCAGGCCCTTGCCGTTGTCGATGACGTCGACGACGAAGCGGCGGCCCGCATCGTCCGCCTCGGCTCGCACGAGAACCCTGGGATCGGTTCGCACCGCGTCCGCCGGCAGGGCCTCGATCGCCTCGACCGCGTTCTTGATGAGGTTGCCGAAGGCCTGGCCGAGCATGCGCGCGTCGAAGAGGCCCGTCAGCGGCACCTCGCCGAAATCCTTGGCGAAGACGACGTGGTTGTTGCCCATCTCGCGCAGGAAAACGGCATCCTTGAGGATGCTGCGCAGGTCGGAGCGCTCCTTCGTCGGCTTCGGCATGCGTGCGAAGGCGGAGAACTCGTCGACCATGCGGCCGATATCCTCGACCTGGCGCACGATGGTGTCGGTGCACTGGTCGAAGACGGCGCGGTCCTCCTGATCGATCTGCTTGCCGTAGCGGCGGCGGAGGCGTTCGGCGGAAAGCTGGATCGGCGTCAGCGGGTTCTTGATCTCGTGCGCGATGCGGCGCGCCACGTCCGCCCAGGCGGTCGAGCGCTGCGCGATGACGAGGTCGGTGATGTCGTCGATGGTGACGACATAGGATTCCTTCGCGTCCTTCGCCTCCTCGCGCGTCACCTGCACGTTCAGCGTCCGCTCCTTGCCGCCATGCATGATGTTGACCTGCTTGCGGTACTCGTTGCGGTGGCGGGTCGATCCCTCCGCAAGGATGGCGGCGATCTCCGGCGCCACCTCGGTGAGAGGCTGGCCGATGAGGTCGGCCGCATCGTGCCCGAGCAGGATTTCGGCGGAAAGATTGGCGATGGTCACACGTCCGTCGCCCTCCACGCCGATGACGGCGGCCGTCACACCGGACAGCACCGCCTCGATGAAGCGACGGCGGTAGTCCACCTCGTCCTTCGCATCAAGGATCTGGCCCTGCTGGGCGCGGATCTCGGCGATCATCTTGTTGAAGGTGCGCGAGAGATTGCCGACGTCGCCGTCGGCCGTGCGCACGGGCACGCTGACATCGAGATTGCCCGAAGCGACGCTGTCGGCCGCGCCGATGAGCTGGCGGATCGGCCGCACGATGCGGTCGGCGACCGCGATCGCCGTCCAGATGGCCGCGAGCAGCACGATCAGCGCGAAGCCGAGATAAAGAACGCCGAAGGCGATCTGCAGCGGCGTGCGGCCGGCCTCCAGCGCGCGGTATTCGGCCGTGTTCTCCTCCATCAGCCGCATGGAGCGCATGACTTCGGGATCGACGGTGCGGATCGTGTAGAGGAAGGCGTCCGGAATGTTCTCCAGCTTGATGATGGCGCCGACGAGATTGGTGCTGCCCGGCGGGATCAGCGTCGGCTGGCCGGCAGCCGAGGCCTTCAGCGCTTCGGCCGGCACGGGCGGCAAGGGATTTTCCGTCGGGATGTTAGCTTGCAGGATCGTCGAGCCGTCGGCACGCAGCAGGAAGGCGCCGAGCATGCCGCGCCCGCGCGCCTGGCGCGTCATCAGTTCGATGAAGCCGGTGCGGTCGAGGCTGTAGATCTGGCGGTTGCGGTCGAGGTCGTTGGCCATCGAGGCCGTCTGGCCCTGGAGATAGCTCGCATTCTCCAGCACATAGGCCTGTGCGACGTTCAGCGAGGAGCTGACGATGGACTGGGTGCGGATGGAGAACCAGCGGTCGAGGCCGACGTCGAGCGTGATGGAAGCGAAGATGGCGACGAGCACCGCCGGCGTGATCGCCACGATGGAGAAGAGCGCGACGATGCGCACATGCAACCGCGCTGCGGCGCGCCCGCGCCTGCGGGCCTTCAGGAGCCGCGTGATCTCGCGGCCGATGAGGAACATCAGCCCGACGATGAAGATGGCGTTGATCGACGCCGAGGCGATGACGACATTGGGCTCCGGCTTGATCGGCGTCAGGCCGAGCAGGATGAAGAGCGAGATGGTCGCGGCGACGAGCGCGCCGCCGGCGAGCAGCAGGCCGGGCAAGGCGAAGGACGCACGCCGGTCCGAGACCACCATCGCGCCTCCTTCTCCCTCCGAAAGCAGGCTCACGCCTTCCGCCATCTGCCGCATCGCTCCCCGGCCGTGCGTCCCCTGAAGGAACGCCGGCGTCCTGTCCGTGTTTTCCGGGATGGCGCCGGCCGCTGCGGATCGGGCGGCATTCGCACCCGCATTCCGGACGGCCGGACGTGCGGCCTTATTCGGCCGCGAACCCCTCTGTTACCCTCAAGCAACAGAATGTGGCCAAAATGCAACGCTGACCGTTACCAAGTCAAGCGGAGCGCGAACTTCTGTACACAGATACGCCCAGTTCGCGAATTTTCTTGCGCAGCGTGTTGCGATTGAGGCCGAGAAGATCGGCGGCCTTGATCTGGTTGCCGCGCGTCGCCGTCAGCGCCGCGAGGATCAGCGGATATTCCACCTCGGCCAGCACCCGCTCGTAGAGGCCGGAGGGCGGCAGGCCATCGCCGAAGCTTGCGAAATACTGGCGCATGTTCTCCTCCACCGCCTGGGAGATGGAGAGCGAGCCGGTGCGCACCGGCGCCTTGTCGATGGGGCTGTCGGGAATGTCTGCGCGCAGCTCCGCCTCGATGATCTCGCGGGTGATGGTGTCCTGCGGATAGAGGGCGGTCAGACGGCGCACGACGTTTTCCAATTCGCGCACATTGCCCGGCCAGGGATGCGCCTTCATCAGTTCCAGCGCCTCCTGGTCGAAACGCTTGGCGTCGAGCCCTTCCCGCTCGGCCTGCTGCACGAAATGGCGCACGAGGTCTGGAATGTCCTCCGCCCGGTCGCGCAGCGGCGGCAGGCGCAGCGGCACCACGTTGAGGCGGTAGTAGAGGTCCTCGCGGAAGAGGCCCTGGTTGATCGACTGCTTGAGGTCCTTGTTGGTCGCCGCGACGATGCGCACGTCGGTGCGGATGGGCGTGCGCCCGCCGACTGTGGTATATTCGCCCTGCTGGAGCACGCGCAGAAGCCGGGTCTGGGCATCCATCGGCATGTCGCCGATCTCGTCGAGGAAGAGCGTACCGCCTTCCGCCTGCTCGAAGCGGCCGGTCGAGCGGTTCTGCGCGCCGGTGAAGGCACCCTTCTCGTGACCGAAGAGCTCCGATTCGATGAGGTCGCGCGGGATGGCCGCCATGTTGATGGCGACGAAGGGGCCGTTGCGACGCTTGCCGTAGTCGTGCAGCGCGCGGGCGACAAGCTCCTTGCCGGTGCCCGATTCGCCGGTGATCATCAGCGTCAGGTCCGTCTGCATCAGGCGGGCGAGCACGCGGTAGATCTCCTGCATCGCCGCCGAGCGGCCGACGAGCGGCATGCCGTCCTGCGCGTCGTCCTCCATGCGCGCGGGCTTGCGCTTCGGCTCGGCGAGCGCCCGGCCGATGATGGCGATGAGCTCGGTGAGATCGAAGGGCTTGGGCAGGTAGTCGTAGGCCCCCTTTTCCGAGGCCTTGATCGCCGTCATGAAGGTGTTCTGCGCGCTCATGACGAGCACCGGCAGCTCGGGCCGCGCCTTCTTGATGCGCGGCAGGAGGTCGAAGGCGTTCTCGTCGGGCATGACGAGGTCGGTGACGACGATGTCGCCCTCGCCCGCGGCGATCCAGCGCCACAGGGTCGCTGCATTGGAGGTGATCCGCACGTCGTATCCCGCACGGCTCAAGGCCTGGTTGAGAACCGTGCGGATCGCGGCATCGTCATCGGCAACGAGGACTGTGGCGCCTGTCATCAATTGTGTCCTTTGGTCTTTGGATAGTCGTCGTCTTCGCTGACGCCGCGGGAGGCCGGCATCAGCACGCGGAAGGTGGTTCGCGAACCCTGGCTGTCGCATTCGACGATGCCGCCATGGCCGCCGATAATCTTCGCCACCAGCGCAAGGCCAAGGCCGGAACCGTTGGTCTTGGTGGTGATGAAGGGATCGAAGAGGTGCGGCAGGAGGTCCGCAGGAACGCCCGGCCCGTTGTCGTGCACGCAGAATTCGAGCGGCAGGGAGATTTTTTCGCGCGTGCCGGCGACCGACAGGCGGATGCCGGGCCGATAGGCGGTCGTGAGCTGGATCTCGCCGTCCGGCCGGTCGCCGACCGCCTCGGCCGCGTTCTTGATGAGGTTGAGGAAGACCTGCACGAGCTGGTCACGGTTGGCATAGACCGGCGGCAGCGAGGGATCGTAGAGCTCGGTGATCCTGACGTTGCGGGCAAAGCCGGCCCTGGCAACCGCCTTCACATGATCCAGCACCGCGTGGATGTTGAGCGGCACGCGGTCGACCGGTCGCTCGTCGGAGAAGACCTCCATACGATCGACCAGCGAGACGATCCGGTCGGTCTCCTCGCAGATCAGCCGCGTCAGCGCCCGGTCCTCGTCATTGGCCGAACTCTCCAGAAGCTGCGCGGCGCCGCGAATGCCGGAAAGCGGGTTCTTGATCTCGTGCGCCAGCATGGAGGCGAGCCCCGTGACGGAGCGCGCCGCCACCCGATGGGTGAGCTGCCGGTCGATCTTGTCGGCCATGGAGCGTTCCTGGATGACCACCACGACGGAGCCGGGCTCGCTCGTCGCCGGCGCGACGTAGATATCCACCAGCTTCTCCGCGCCGAGCCGCGGGGAACTGAGGTCGACGCGGTATTCGCTGACCGGGGCCTTGCGCTCGCGCACCTGCTCGATGAGCGTCAGCAGCGGACTGCCGAACGGGATGAAGGTGGAGACCGTATGCCGGGCAAGATGGCTGGCGCTGGCGCCGAAGAAGGATTCGGCCTCCCAGTTGGCAAACGCGATGAACCCGCGCTCGTCGACGAGGATCACCGGGTTCTGGATGGCGTTCAGCACCGCGAGCGCGAGGTCCGGCGCCTTGGGGTCCGGGGCCTTCTCCGTCATGCCGCCTCTCCCACGCGGACATCGCCGCCTTCCGCAAGCGCCGCCGCCAGACGGTCGGCAACGAAATCGCTGTCGCGCGCCGTCATGATCTCCGCCTTCCACGGCCCCGTCATGCCGGGCGCGAAGCGCTCCAGATACCAGCCGACATGTTTGCGGGCATGGCGAAGACCCGCCTCCACGCCGTAGAAATCCAGCATCATGCGATAGTGCTCGACGGCGATGGCCACGATCTCTTCGCTGGAAGGATGCGGCGAAACACCCGCCAGCACGGCGGGATGCCACGGGCGGCCCTGCGCCGAGCGGCCGACCATGACCGCATCGGCGCCGGAACAGCGCAGGATTTCGGCTGCATCTTCGACGGTATCGACATCGCCGTTGGCGACAAGCGGGATGGAAAGGACATCGCGCACCGCGCGGATCGCGTCCCAGTCTGCCCTTCCCTCATAGAACTGCATGCGCGTGCGGCCGTGGACGGTGATCATCGCCGCGCCCGCCGCCTCCGCGCGCGCGGCGATGTGCGGCGCGTTCAGGGAATCGTGATCCCAGCCGAGCCGCATCTTCACCGTGACGGGCACCTTCACGGCGTTCACCGTCGCCTCGATCAGCCCGAGCGCGTGGTCGGGATCGCGCATGAGCGCGGAACCGGAATAGCCGCCGATCACCTTCTTGGCGGGGCAGCCCATGTTGATGTCGACGATATCGGCGCCCTCGCCCTCCGCGATCCTTGCCGCCTCGGCCATCCAGTGCGCCTCGCGGCCGGCGAGCTGCACCATATGGGGCCGGATGCCGCAATTGCGGATGCGCGCCCAGCTTTCACGCGCGTTCAGCGCCAGCTCCCGGCTCGCCACCATCTCCGTCACGACGAGCCCCGCGCCAAAACGCCAGGCGAGATCGCGGAACGGCAGGTCCGTGACGCCGGACATCGGCGCAAGGACCACCCGGTTGCGAAGGGTCTGGCCGCCGATCGCGAGCGGCGTGGAGAGGGCTGGAAAGGTCAAATGCTCATCTTTCAAGCAAGTCATGTTGCTGCACTATTTTTAGACATTGTTGCCGGTTTTGCCAAGCCGCAATCACGCCGGCCGGCAATTTTCCGAAGGGCGCTGGAATTGCGGCAACCTTCCGGCTAAACACTCCAAAACGCTTTGAAACGGGAGCTGTCGAACCGAAATGCAGGCGGAACATGCGCTATCCTGCGGTGTGGTGATCGTTGCCGCCGGGCGGGGCGAACGGGCCGGCAGCCATGCCGAAGGCCCGAAACAGTACCGCCGCATCGGCGGACGGCCGGTCATCGCCCATACGCTCGACCTGTTCATCGGCTGGCCCGAGGCCCGGCACATCGTCGTCGTCATCCACCCCGACGACGAAGCGCTCTTCGCCGCCGCCCGCGCCGAAGCGCTCTCCGCCGATGGCCGCCTCACAGTCGTCCATGGCGGCGCGACGCGCCAGCAATCCGTGCTTGCCGGCCTCGAGGCGCTCTCCGGAAAGGAGATCAGCCACGTCCTCATCCAGGATGCCGTGCGCCCCTTCGTCGAGCCCGCCATCCTCGAGCGCACGCTCACCGCCTTCCAGCACGGCGCGCGGGCCGTCCTGCCGGCGGTCGCCGTCGCCGATACGCTGAAGCGCGCGGATGCCAATGGCAATGTCGCCGAGACGGTCTCCCGTTCCGGCCTCTTCGCCGCGCAGACACCGCAGTCCTTCCATTTCGAGACCATCCTCGAAGCCCACCGCCGAGCGGCCGCCTCCGGCCGCACGGATTTCACCGACGACGCCTCGATTGCCGAATGGGCCGGCGTGCGCGTGCACCTCGTCGCGGGCGGCGCCGGCAACGTCAAGCTCACCCTGCAGAAGGATATCGCCATGGCCGACCAGCGCCTCTCCCACGGCCTGCCGGATGTGCGTACCGGCAACGGCTATGATGTGCACCAGCTCGTGCCGGGCGACGGCGTCACGCTCTGCGGCCTGTTCATCCCGCACGACCAGATGCTCTCCGGCCATTCCGACGCCGACGTCGCGCTGCATGCGCTGACGGATGCGCTGCTCGCCACCTGCGGGGCCGGCGATATCGGCGACCATTTCCCGCCGTCGGATCCGCAGTGGAAGGGCGCGGCCTCGCGCATCTTCCTCGAACATGCCGCCGGCCTCGTGCGCGCCCGCGGCGGCACGATCATGAACGCCGACGTCTCGCTCATCGCCGAGGCGCCGAAGGTCGGCCCGCACCGCGAGGCGATGCGTCGGAACCTTGCCGAATTCCTCGGCATTTCCCTCGACCGCTGCTCGGTCAAGGCGACGACGAACGAGAAGATCGGCTTCGTCGGCCGCCGCGAGGGCATCGCCGCCATCGCCACCGCCACCGTGGTCTACAGGGGAGCCG
>CBIMFD010000061.1:0-15236 GCA_966243085.1 uncultured Shinella sp. | reverse complement strand
GCCAGCAACGGCCTGTCGCTCAACGTGCTGCCGACCCGCCCGCACGAGGTCATCATGGTGGAGGGCTTCCCGGCCACCAAGGCGGCGATGGAGGCGGCCGGCTGCAGGGTCGAGACCTTCGAGGCCGACGCGCTGTGCATCGCCTGCGAGGGCGGGCCGACCTGCCTGACGCGGCCAGTGCTGCGCCGCGCAGCCTGATCGGAGAAGAGATGGCCCGCCGCACCTTCCACCGCGCCCCCGAGGCCGAACGCCGCCACGACCTGATCGAGGCGACGCTGGACTGCATCGCCGAATACGGCCTGCAAGGCGCGACGGTGCGGCAGATCGCCATCAAGGCGGGCGTGACGGCGGGCCTCATCCGACACTATTTCCAGTCCAAGGAGCATATCCTTCAGGAGGCCTACCGCGTCGTCATCGCCCGGCTGACGGAGAAGGCCGAGCGCGTGACGGGCGATCCCGAGCAGCGGCTTATCGACTTCATCGTCATCAACCTGACGGAGCCGGTCGCCAACAGCCGCAGCCTCTCGCTCTGGGCTTCGTTCATCAGCCGGGTCAGCGTCGATCCGGAGCTCGCCGCGATCCACCGCGAGGGCTATCTCAGCTTCCGCAACGCGCTGGAGGGGCTGCTTGCCGATTTCCTTTCGATGCGCGGCGCCGATGCCTCGCCGGAGCGCTGCCGGCGGCTCGCCATCGCCATCAACGGCCTGCTCGACGGCCTCTGGCTCGAAGGCTGCCTTGCCGGCGAACTCTTCGGGGAAAGCGAACTCGTCGAAATCGCCCTGACCTCCATCGAAACGCTTCTCGGCCTTTCCCTGAGGCCTGCCGGCGCGACCCGGTAAACCACACAGAAACACGCGGAGAACGGCCATGCGCTACGCTTCCATCACAGACCGGCTTGCCAATCTCGGTTCGGAGAAATGGGCGATCCACGCCGCCGCTCGCCGCATGGCGGCCGAGGGCCGGCCGATCATCGAGCTGACCATCGGCGAGCCGGACGTGCCGCCGGACGCAACGCTGCTCGCCGAGGCTGTGCGGTCCATGCATGCCGGCCGTTACCGCTATTCCAACGGCCGGGGCGAGCCCTCCGTCGTCGACGCGCTGGTGCGCAAATATGCGGGGCGCCGCGCCGGCGTGACGGCCGGAAACGTACTGTGCTTCCCCGGCACGCAGACCGCCCTCTTCGCCGTCATGCTCGGCCTCGTGGAGGCGGGCCATGCCGTCCTCGTCGGCGATCCGCTCTATGCCACCTACGAGGGCGTCATCCGCGCGACCGGCGCCGAGCGCGTCGCCGTGCCGCTGCGGCCGGAAAACGGCTTCCACATGCAGGCCGCCGACCTCGAGGCCGCCGTCACACCCCAGTGCCGCGTGCTGCTCCTCAATACGCCGCACAACCCGACGGGCGCGGTTCTGACGGCGGAGGAGATCGCCGAACTCGGCGCCGTCTGCCGCAGGCACGACCTCTGGATCGTCTGCGACGAGGTCTACGAACAGCTCGTCTTCGGCGGCGCCTTCGCCTCGCCCTTCGACGATCCCGAACTGGCCGAGCGCACCGTCGTCGTCTCCTCCATCTCCAAGTCCCATGCCGCGCCGGGCTTCCGCAGCGGCTGGGCGGTCGGGCCTGCCGAGTTCTGCACGCGCCTCCTCTCGGTCTCCGAGACCATGCTCTTCGGCGGCCAGCCCTTCATTGCCGATATGACGGCCCTTGCGCTCGACACGCAGGTCGGCACCGCCGCCGCCATGCGCGAGAGCTACGGCGCACGGGCAGCCCGCTTCGCCGCCGCGCTCTCCCGCGCGCCCGGGCTTGCGCCGCTGCCGCCGGAGGCAGGCATGTTCATCCTCGTCGATGTCGCCGGCACCGGCATGAGCGGGGAGGATTTCGCCTGGGCGCTCCTCAACGAGGAAGGGGTCGCGGTCATGCCGGGCTCCTCCTTCGGAAGGGAAGCGGAAGGCTTCATCCGTCTCAGCCTCACCGTGCCCGATGCCCATATCGACGAGGCTTGCCGGCGCATCGCCGCGCTCGCCGCCCGGTCCACGCTTCCCAAGGAGCGCCGCGCATGACGACGAAGACCGTAGGCGAAGTTCTCGTCGACCTTCTGGAGGCCAACGGCGTTGAGGTGGTGTTCGGCATTCCGGGCGTGCATACGGTCGAGCTCTACCGGGGGCTGGCCGCCTCGAAGATCCGCCACGTCACACCGCGCCACGAGCAGGGCGCCGGCTTCATGGCGGACGGCTTTGCGCGCGTTTCCGGCAAGCCGGGCGTCGCGCTCGTCATCACCGGCCCGGGCCTCACCAACACCATCACGGCGATGGCGCAGGCCCGACAGGATTCCGTGCCCATGCTCGTCATCTCCGGCGTCAACCGGCGCGATTCGCTCGGCCACGGCCGCGGCCTCCTGCACGAGCTGCCCGACCAGCAGGGCATGATGAAGACGCTCGCGCTCTATTCGCACACGCTGCTCAACCCGGCCGACCTGCCGCTCGTCGTCGATCGCGCCTTCGCCGTGCTGCTCTCCGGCCGCCCCGGGCCCGTGCATATCGAGATCCCGACCGACGTGATGGCGAAGCCCATCGAGACCGGCACGTTCCCGGCTGCCGTCGCCACGCGCCCGCGCGCCGACGCGGAAACGCTCCAGCGGGCGGCGATCCTCTGCACCCATGCCGCGCGGCCCGTCATCCTTGCCGGCGGCGGCGCGGTGACGGCGGAGGAGGAGATCCGTAACCTCGCCGAACGCATCGGCGCGCCGGTCGTCACCACGATCAACGCCCGCGGCATGCTGGCCGGCCATCCGCTGCGCGTGCCGGCGAGCCCCACTATGAAAGCCGTGCGACGCCTGCTCGCCGATGCCGACCTCGTCGTCGCCTTCGGCACCGAGTTCGGCCCGACGGACTACGACATCAATGTCGACGGCGGCTTCCCGAAGCTGAAATCGCTGATCCGCGTCGATATCGACGCGGCCCAGCTCGCCCGCACGCCTCAGACCAGTCTTTCGATCTTCTCCAGCGCCAAGACGGCTGCCGCCGGCATTCTCGGCTTCCTCGAAGGCTACAAGGCAACCGGCAACGGCGCGGCGCGCGCAGAGACCGCGCGCAAGGGCGCATGGAACGAGCTGACTGCGAAGATGCAGGCCGAGGTCGGCGTCATCGATGCTATCTGGCGCACGCTGCCGCAGGCGATCGTCGTCGGCGATTCGACCCAGGCCGTCTATGCCGGCAACTACTATTGCGATGCGCCGCGCGCGCGGAGCTGGTTCAACGCGGCGACCGGCTATGGCGCGCTCGGCTTCGCCCCGCCGGCCGCCATCGGGGCGGCGCTCGCCGAACCGGATGCACCCGTCATCTGCCTCGTCGGCGACGGCGGCCTGCAATTCTCCCTGTCGGAGATCGGCTCGGCCGCGGATGCGGGAGCCCGCGTGATCTTCCTCGTCTGGAACAACGACGGCTACCAGGAGATCGAGAACTACATGGTCGAGGCCGGCATCACGCCGGAAGGCGTAAAGCCCTCCGCCCCCGATTTCCTCGCCATCGGCACCGCCTACGGCCTCCCCTCCGAACGCCTCGCGGCCGTCGGAGACCTTCCCGCCGCGCTGGAGCGGGCGGACGGGCGCAGCGGCCCGAGCCTCATCGAGATCCACCAGACGAAGACGGCAGGCGCGACGGCGTAATTACGCCCTCAAACGAAGAGGCCCGGCAGAACCGGGCCTCTTTCCTCAGACCATGTCCCCTCAGACGGCCGGGCGGCTCTTGAGGAGGTCGCGGATTTCCGTCAGCAGCAGCACGTCTTCCGGCGGCGGGGCGGGTTCGGCGGCGCCCGCGGCCTTTTCTTTCTCCAGCGAGGCGCGCATGCGGTTCACGCCCTTGATCATCAGGAAGATGATCCAGGCGAGGATCAGGAAGTTGATGAGGACGGTGATGAAATTGCCGTAGGCGAAGACCGCGCCCTGCTCGCGAGCGGCCGCCAGCGTCGTCGCCGTCACATTGCTCGACAGCGCGATGAAATAGTTGGAAAAGTCGAAGCCGCCCCCGGTCAAGGCGCCGACGACCGGCATGACGAGGTCGTTGACGACCGATTCGACGATCTTGTTGAAGGCCGCACCGATAATGACACCCACGGCGAGGTCCATGACATTGCCGCGGGCGATGAACGCCTTGAACTCATTGAGCATGAGGGTCTCCTGTTGCTGCGAGGCCAAGGCAAACTAGTGCAGTTTTTCTCGCGAGGAAACTGCGGGCCGTCAATATTCCAAATCTGTACACGGCGTATCTCCAACCTCGACCTTCGGTGCAATTTCCTTCCCGCACGCTTTGGCCTATTCTCCTTGCGAAAGCCGATCGACTGCGGGAGGAAGCATGCCGGGCTCGCTGATATTCGCCCTGGCGCTCGCCTATCTGCTGCTGCTCTTCGCGGTCGCAAGTTACGGCGACCGCAAGGCCAAGCATTCCGGACGCACGTCGAAGGGCCGGCCGGTCGTCTATTCGCTGAGCCTTGCCATCTACTGCACCTCCTGGACCTATTTCGGCGGCGTCGGCCTTGCCACGACCAACGGGCTGGAGTTCATCGGCATCTATATCGGCCCGATCCTGATGTTCACGCTCGGCATGCCGCTCATCCGCCGCATCGTGACGCTTGCGAAATCCGAACGCCTCACCTCGATCGCCGATTTCGTCGCGGCCCGCTACGGCAAGAATCCGGGCGTTGCCGCCGTCGTCGCGCTCATCTCGCTGGTCGGCACCATTCCGTATATCGCACTGCAGCTCAAAGCCGTGTCGAACTCGGTGGCCGCGATGGTCGATACGACCGGCTTCGGCATCGCCGCCTCCGGCGGCCTCGTCGACCTGCCGCTTGTCGTCACGCTCTTCCTTGCCTGCTTCGCCATCGTGTTCGGCACGCGCCACACGGACGCGACGGAGCACCAGAACGGCCTCATCCTCGCCATCTCGATGGAATCGCTGGTCAAGCTCGTCGCCATCGCCTCGGTCGGCATCTATGTCGTCTACGTCATGTTCGACGGGCCGACGGACCTCTGGCAGCGCGCGGCGGAGAACGGGCGCGTCATGCAGGCGCTCACCTACGAGACGCCGCTTTCGCGCTGGATCCTGCTGGTCATCCTTTCCGCCTTCGCCATCGTCATGCTGCCGCGCCAGTTCCACGTCACGGTGGTGGAGAACCGGACGGCGGGCGAGCTGCGCATGGCGGGCATCCTCTTCCCGCTCTATCTCGTCGCCATCAACCTCTTCGTTCTGCCCGTCGCCATCGGCGGCGTCATGACCTTCGGCGGGGCCGGCGACGTCGATCTCTACGTGCTGGCGCTTCCCTTCGCGCTCGACCAGCCGGTGCTGACGCTCGTCGCCTTCATTGGCGGCTTTTCCGCCGCCACCGCCATGGTCATCGTCGCCTCGGTGGCTCTTTCCATCATGGTGTCGAACGATATCGTCATTCCGGTGGTGCTGAGGCGCAACCTCATCGGCGGCGTCGAGCAGCAGGACGACCTTTCGCGCATGCTGCTGCGCATCCGCCGCCTAGCGATCTTCTTCGTGCTGCTGCTCGGCTATGCCTATTACCGCGCCGCCACCGGCAATGCGGGCCTTGCCTCCATGGGCCTCCTCGCCTTTGCCGCGGTGGCGCAGGTCGCCCCCACGCTTATCGGCGGGCTCTTCTGGCGCAACGCGAACGCGCGCGGCGCGATGGCGGGCATGCTGTCCGGCCTCGTCGTCTGGGCCTATCTCCTCTTCCTGCCGAGCATCGGCGTTGCCGACAACGCCTATGTCGCGGAGACCGTGCTCGGCTTCCTCTTTCCCGGCGTTTCCCTCTTCACGGGCGCGGCGGCCGATCCGCTGCTCAACGCGACCCTGCTCTCGATGATGGTCAATGTCGGCGCCTATGTGATCGGCTCGCTCACCCGCAATCCTACCTCGCTGGAGCGCCTTCAGGCCGGCACGTTCATCCGCCCCAAGCCCCGCCTCGAGCGCGCCTTTCGCGGCCGACGCACGAAAGTGACCGTCAGGGACCTCAAGACCACCATCGCCAAATATCTCGGCGAGGAGCGCATGCAGCGCTCGTTCCACACCTATGAACGGCAGGTCGGCCGCTGGCTCGAGGACAATGCGCCGGCGGACGCCGCCATCGTGCATTTCTCCGAGCAATTGCTCGGCAGCGCCATCGGCTCCTCTTCCGCCCGCCTCGTGCTCTCGCTCGTCCTCCAGCGCATCGACGACACGCCGACGGACACGGACTGGCTGCTCGACCAGGCCAGCGAAGCCCTGCAGTACAATCAGGACATGCTCCAGACCGCGCTCGGCCAGATGGACCAGGGCATCGCCGTCTTCGACAGCGACGGCAATCTCACCGTCTGGAACCGCCGCTTCCGCCAGTTGCTCGACCTGCCGGAATATGTCGGCCAGGTCGGCTTTCCGCTTGCCGACATCGTCGATATCCTCGCCGAGCGCGGCGACATCCGGAAGGAGGAGCGCGCGGCGGCGCTTGCCCGCACCATGACCTTCGACGAGCCCTTCGCCCTGGTGCTTTCCGGCGGGGAACGCATCGTGGAAGTGCGCACCAACGCCATGCCGGAAAAGGGGTTCGTCTCCACCTATACGGACATCACCGACCGGGTCGCCGCCGACCGTGCGCTGAAACAGGTCAACGAAACGCTGGAGCAGCGCGTCGCCGAGCGCACCGCCGAACTCACCCGGGTCAATACCGAGCTGGCCGAGGCCCGGGCGTCGGCGGAAGAGGCGAATATCAGCAAGACGCGCTTCCTGGCCGCCGCCGGCCACGATATCCTTCAGCCGCTCAACGCCGCACGGCTCTATTCCTCCTCCCTCGTCGAGCGGCTGGGCGGGACGGAGAACCGCGAAATGGTGCGCAACATCGATTCCTCGCTGGAATCGGTGGAGGCGATCCTCGGCGCCGTGCTCGACATCTCCCGCCTCGATACGGGCGCGATGAAGCCGCGCGTGCAGACGGTGGCGCTGAAGGACCTCCTGAAACGCATCGAGACGGATTTCGCGCCGATCGCGAGGGCGAAGAACTTGAAATTCACCGTGCTCTCCTCCTCGCTCGCCATCCGCACCGATCCGAACCTCCTGCGCCGCATCGTGCAGAACCTCGTGTCGAACGCCATCAAGTACACGACCTCGGGCAAGGTCCTCGTCGGCGTGCGGCGCGCGGGCGATCAGGCCGTTATCCAGGTGCTCGATTCCGGCATCGGCATTCCCGCCTCGAAATTCCGCGTCATCTTCAAGGAATTCGCCCGCCTCGACGAGGGCGCGCGTACGGCGCCCGGCCTCGGGCTCGGCCTTTCCATCGTCGATCGCATCTCGCGCGTGCTCTCCCATCCGGTCGGATTGCAATCGACGCCCGGCCGCGGCACCAGCTTCAAGGTGCGCGTGCCGGTCGATGCCGCCGAAAGCCGCCATGTCGCCGACAAGCCTGCCCCCGTGCCGGCGAGCGACGAGCCGCTCAAAGGCCTCCGGGTCCTGTGCATCGACAACGAGCCGAAGATCCTCGACGGCATGCGGCTCCTCCTGTCCGGCTGGGGCTGCGCGGTGACGCTGGCCGAATCGGCGGCGGCCGTCGAGGTGCTGGTCGCCGCCGGCCCGCCGGCCGTGGACGCCGTCATCGCCGACTATCACCTCGGCGACGGCACCGGCCTTGCCGCGATCGCTCTGTTGCGCGCCGCCCTCGGCCGCGAAGTGCCGGCCCTCCTCATCACCGCCGACCGCACGCCAGAGGTGCGGGCCGAAGCCGAGCGCGGCAACATCGCCGTCCAAACCAAACCCGTCCGCCCCGCCTCCATGCGGGCATGGCTGACGCAGTTTTCCGCGACGGCGCGGGAAGCGGCGGAGTAGGCGGAGGGGGCGGCAATCGCACCCCCAAACGAGCAAACCTCAGGCCGCGGCCTGCGCGGCCCCGATCTTGCCGAGCTGGATGACCGCCTGGGTACGGCTGTCGACGTTGAGCTTCAGGAGGATCGCCGAGACATGCGCCTTGATGGTCGCCTCCGAGACGCCGAGCTCGAAGGCGATCTGCTTGTTGAGCAGGCCTTCGGCGAGCATGGCGAGCACGCGCGACTGCTGCGGGGTGAGCGTGCGCAGCCGGGCGATGAGGTCTGCCACCTCCCTGTCCTGCTCGGCCCCGCGGACATAGCCGCCGGGCGTATAGACATTGCCCGCCAGCACCGAGCCGATCCCCTCGCGGATATCCTCGATGGAGGCCGACTTGGAGATGAAGCCGGAGGCGCCGAGGTCGAGCGCGCGGCGGATAGTGGCCGCATCGTCGCTCGCCGAGACGATGACGACGGGAAGGCTCTGGAACTCGGCGCGAAGCGAGATGAGACCGGAAAGGCCGCTGACGCCGGGCATGGCGAGATCGAGAAGCAGGAGGTCGGCATTGGGATTGGCGGCGGCGGTCTTGCGCGCGGCCTCGAAATCCCCCGCCTCGACGATATCCGGATTGCCCGCCATGCCGGTCAGCGCCTGCTTCAGCGCGCCGCGGAACAGCGGATGGTCATCCGCGATGATGATCGTGAGTGCCGATGCCATTCACTCCCTCCCCGGAGTACGAAGACCTTCGTGGACCTCGTGACGGCCGCGGCGCGGGTCTGGCCGGCGCTGGCTGGTCCGTCAGGTCTTCTGCGGGATCGCGTCGTTCCCGGGGGCGGCTTCCTCCTCGCCGTCCTCCAGGTTCTTCACGATGCCCATGAACCTCTGCATCATTCTTTCCATGATGCTCATGGTCCGGTCAATCTCTTCGTCGGTCGGCAGGGCCGGTTTTGCCGCCGTTCCGCCCGCAACGCCGCCCTGTTCCAGGGCTTCGACGCGTTTCGTGAGCAGATCCAGTTCCTTTTCAAAGGCCGCGCGCTCGTCGGCGGCCATGCGGCAGACGATCTGCCCGTCCTTCTCCCGGCAGAGCGATATCTCGCCCGACACCGTGTCGAGCCGCACGAAGCCCGTATCGGTCCTTTCCATGCGGTAGCGTCCTTCGCCCTCGGCATGGGCCGAGCCTGCGAGCAGCGAGGCGACGAAGATCAGGGGCAGAGAGCGAATTCGCATGCAAAATCCTCCAGGAGCCGTTTTGCGAGCCTGTCGCCGGTGGACATTCGCCGTTCTTTGCGGCAAGCGCTACCGTAAAGACGGCAGGCAAGGGAGAAACGGGCGAGATGGCCAAGACAATCTACAAGATCGTTCCGGCAAGTCTGTGGCAAAATGCGAAGGACGCCGGGATTTTCGAGGGCGCGACCATCGATCTTGCCGACGGCTATATCCATTTCTCCACCGCGCTCCAGGCAAAGGAGACCGCCGCCCGCCATTTCGCCGGGCAGGACGATCTCCTCCTCGTCGCCGTCGATGGCGATGCGCTCGGCGACAGGCTCGTCTACGAGCCCTCGCGCGGCGGCGATCTCTTTCCGCATCTCTATGCCGCCCTGCCGCTTTCCGCCGTCCTTTGGGAAAAGCCGCTGCCGCTTGGAGACGACGGTGCCCACCAGTTTCCGGAGATGCCCAACTGATGTCGCTCTTCTCGACCCTCGGCCGCAAGAGCCTCTTCCTCTTCGATCCCGAAACCGCCCACGGCCTTTCCATCGCCGCGCTGAAGACCGGCTTGGTGCCGGCCTGCCCGGTCAAGGCCGATCCGCGCCTCGCGCAGACCGTCGCGGGACTCGCCTTTCCCAATCCGCTCGGCATGGCCGCCGGCTACGACAAGAATGCCGAGGTGCCGGAAGCGCTGCTGCGCCTCGGCTTCGGCTTCACGGAGATCGGCACCGTCACGCCACGCCCGCAGCCCGGCAACCCGAAGCCGCGCATCTTCCGCCTTGCCGCGGACGATGCCGTCATCAATCGCCTCGGTTTCAACAATGAAGGCCATGCGGCCGCACTGGAACGCCTGAAGGCCTGCCGGCGCGACGCGCTGATCGGCGTCAACATCGGCGCCAACAAGGACAGCGAGGACCGTATCGCCGACTATGTGGCGGGCATCCGCACCTTCTACGACGTGGCGCGCTATTTCACCGCCAATATCTCCTCGCCCAACACGCCGGGCCTGCGCGATCTTCAGGCGAAGGAGAGCCTTCACGCGCTGCTTTCGGCCGTGCTTGCCGCGCGCGCCGAGGAAGCAACGCGCAGCGGGCGTTCCGTGCCGGTCTTCCTCAAGATCGCGCCGGACCTCACCGAAGAAGGCCTCGACGACATCGCAGAGGTCGTCCTTTCCCATCCGCTCGACGGGCTCATCGTCTCCAACACGACGCTGTCGCGCGCGGGGCTTTCCGATGCGCGCCTTGCGGGCGAAGCGGGCGGACTTTCCGGCAGGCCGCTGTTCGAGAAATCGACGGCGGTGCTCGCCAGGATGCGCAAGCGCGTCGGCGAGAGCCTGCCGATCATCGGCGTCGGCGGCGTTTCCTCCGCCGAGACGGCGGCGGAGAAGATCCGCGCCGGGGCCGACCTCGTCCAGCTCTATTCCTGCATGGTCTATGCCGGCCCGAACCTTCCGGGCGAGATCGTCGACGGACTCTCGCGCATTTGTGATCGCGAGCAGATCGCCTCGATTTCCGCGCTTCGCGGCACCCGCACAGCCCATTGGGCGGACCGTCCTCTCTGACCGTCATGAGGGAACCACAGTCCCCTGCCAGCGTTCTCTTCGAGCGGGTGGAGTGTTCGGCAAAAGCCGGTTCGCATCGACGGTAGCCTGCACCGATCCCGACCAAAAGGCCAGGAGGGACGATACGATGGACGACCACGACGAACGGATCCGACGAAGGGCCCATGAAATCTGGGAGGAAGAGGGCCGCCCGGAAGGCCGTGAATATTCGCATTGGCTGCGCGCCCGGGCGGAAATTAACGATGAGGAGGACGGCGATGCGCCGGCTCCAGCCGAGCGCACCAGCAAAGCCGATATCGCCCGCAATGCGCTTCCACCGGGCACCGTGCCGGAAAATCCGACCGCGGCAAATCCCGACCGCATCACACGGACGAAGCCCGCGCATCCGAAAAAGCCGCTCGACGAACGGGACATCGACACCCAGCTCGACCAGCCGTTCTGAACGGCTCAGGCCTGGGTCTAGCTCCGGCCCGCCACGGCAAATTGCCGCCCTGCCAGCACCGGCAGGCGCAGGGCAAGGAATATCCCCCGGAAGGCCAGAAACAGGTTGAGCGCGAGCCAGAGACCGTGATTGCCGAGAAGGGGCACGAAGAGGCCGATGGCGAGAAGATAGCCGAGGAAGGCAGCCAGCATCATGTTGCGCATGGTGGAAGACCAGGTCGCGCCGATGAACACTCCGTCCATCTGGAAGGCAAGCGCGCCGGTGATCGCCGTCAGCGCCGCCCAGGGCAGGTATTTCACCGCCTCCGTCCGCACGCTCTCCGTCGTCGTCAGGAAGCCGATGATATTTTCGCCGAAGAGGAGGAAGAGCAGCGTCGTCACGACCCCGAGGCCGAAGGACCAGAGCATGGTAAGCCTGACCGCCCGGTCGAAGGCGGGGCGGAAGTTCGCCCCGAAGGCACGGCCCACCAGTTGCTCGGCGGCATTGGCGATGCCGTCGAGATAATAGCCGGCGACGAGGAAGATGTTCATCAGCACCGCATTGGCCGCCAGCACCAGCGGCCCCATGGACGAGCCGATGCGCGTCATGATGGCGAAGGCGCCGACCAGCACGAAGGTGCGGATCATGATGTCCCGGTTGAGCGAGAACAGCGCCCGCATCCGCTCGCGCGCGAAGATCTCGGCGCGAGACGGGCGTTCCTTCCGGTCGAAGCGGGAGACGATGAGGAGGAGGCCGGCGAGCATGCCGACCGTCTCGCCGGTGAAGGCGGCCCAGGCGATGCCGGCGACGCCCCAGCCGAACTCGAGGCCGAGGACGATCGACAGCACGATGTTGACGCCGTTGATGACCGCCTGCAGGAAGAGCCCCGTCATGCCCTGCCCGCGCCCCAGCACGAAACCGAGCAGCGCATAATTGGCGAGCGAGAGCGGCGCCGAGAGGATGCGGATCGAGAAATAGGTCGTCGTCACCTCCGCGACGCCGGGCGACGGCGCCATCAGGAAGAGGCCGGCCGCAAGCAGGAACGGCGAGAGCAGCGCCAGCGCCAGGCCCGAACAGAGCGCGATGGTGAGCGAGCGCCAGTAGACTGCCTGCTCCTCGCGCCGGTCGCCGCGGCCGAAGGCCTGGGCCACCAGCCCCGTCGTCGAGGCGCGCAGGAAATTGAAGCTGCCGAGGAGAAGATCGAAGATCACCGCGCCGACGGCCATGCCGGCCAGCGCATCGGCCGAGCCGAGCCGGCCGGCGACCGCCGTGTCGGTCAAGCCGATCAGCGGCGTCGTCAGGAAGCCGAGCGTCATAGGGATGGCGATGGAGAGCACCAGCCGGTGCGTCACCTCGAAGGGGCCCGCCCCCTCGTTTTCCCCCGCCGCCGTGCTCATGCCCGTTCCCCCTCGCGAGCCGCTAGCTCGACAGCACCATCGACCAGTAAGGCCGGTTGCCCGTGGCCGGATTGCGGACCACTGCGACGCCGAGTCCGCGATAGCTCGACCCGAGCATGTTCTTGAGGTGCTTCGGCGAGCGGTGCCAGGCCTCGAAGGCCTCCGCGGCGCTGTCCTGCCCGGCCGCGATGTTCTCGGCAGCCGGCAGCGCCACCTCCATGCCCTTCATGCGCTTCGCGAAATTCGCGCCGAAGCCGATATTGTGCTCCATCCTGCCGGCGGCGGCCATGCGGCTCGCCTGGTCCATCGCCGCACGGCGGGCGGCCGTGTCCAGGGCGAGCGCCGGCAAGCCGTGCTCGGCCCTCAGCCGGTTGATGGCGCCGAGCGTGGCCGCCGTCTCGTCGCTGCCGGTGCCGGCGGAGGGCGCAAGCACGCCCGTGGTGGAGCAGCCGGCGGCAAGTGCGGCAAGGGAGGCCGCCGAAGCGGCAAGAAGGGTTCTGCGGGACAGCATGGTCAGCGGCGATAGCTCAAAAGACGGATGACGACGAAGACGGGAATGACGATGACGGCGCCGAGCAGGAGGTAGTCACCGAGGCGCCCGAGCGTCTTGAAGCCCGTGTTCCACAGGTCGAGCACGAAATTGCGCACGGCGAAGAGAATGTCCTGCGGGTAGAGCCCGAAGATCGACATCAGGAAGCCCACGGCCACCGACAGGATCAGGAGCTTGATGATCACACGGATCGGCGTGTCGCCGAGAAACCCGTTCACGCCATTCGACATCGGCTGATTCTCCAAAAAGTCTCGTGTCCTCCAGATAAGCGGTCGCCGCCGCCACGGCAAGCGAACGGCGGCATACGAGAATTCGCTTGCGTTTTGCCGCGGCCCTGCCATGTAGCTCCGCCCAGTTTTCCGTTTCAAAGCCGCCCATGACGAGCACGCACTTTTCCTCCGGCGATCTCATCGCCGACCGCCGCGCCGACTACGCCCGCATGTTCGCGCAATCGGGCGAGTTCGCCGAGGCGGCCGAGCTCATGGAGCAGGCGCTGGAACAGGTGCCCGGCTGGGCGGCCGGCTGGTTCCAGCTCGCCGAATATGCCGAGAAATCGGGCCGCAAGGAGGCGGCGACCGACGCGCTCGAAAAGGTCGTCGCGCTCGATCCCCCCGACATCTTCGGCGCCAGCCTGAAGCTCGCCGTGCTCGGCGCGGCCGAAGCCCCCGCCGCCCCGCCGACGCCCTATGTCGAACGGCTCTTCGACGACTATGCCGAACGCTTCGACACCGCCCTCGTCGAGAAGCTGGACTATACCGTTCCGCAGACGCTCGCCCGCCTCGTGCTGAGCCATGCGGGCGCGGATGCGCATTTCGGCCTCGTCTCGGATATCGGCTGCGGCACAGGCCTATTCGGCGTCGAGATCCGCGCCCATGCCGGCCGGCTCGAAGGCTTCGACCTTTCCGCCGGCATGCTGGCAAAAGCGGAAGAGAAGCAAGTCTACGACCATCTCGCGCAGGCCGACCTTTCGCTTGCCGCAGAGGCGAGCGGCCTTTTCGCCGGGGAAGCGGAGGTCCGCGCCGACCTCATCAGCGCCGCCGATGTCCTCATGTATCTCGGCGACCTCGCCGAGGTCTTCCCGAGCGCCGCGCGCCTTGCACGGCCGGGCGGGCTCTTCGCCTTCTCGGTCGAGGACGGCGGGGCGGGCGATGCGCCCGTGCTCCGCCCCTCGCTGCGCTATGCGCATCCCGAGGCCTTCATCCGCCGGAAGATGGAAGAAAGCGGTTTCGACCTCATCGCCATGGAGAAGAGCGTGATCCGGCAGGATGCCGGCCAGCCGGTGCATGGCCTGCTTTTTCTGGCGCGCCGGCAGGGATAACGCTTGCGCCCGATACGGCGCGCCTTACAACGACACAGGACCTTCGGAGATCAGGCATGGACGGCGAAAAGCGGCGTTTCGGCTTCTGGAACCCAATCCCCACGCGCCACACGCCGCTGGAGGACGTGCAGGGCATCTTCGCCAGCAGCGTGATCGCCGCGCTCGGCCTTGCGCTGATGGGCAGCGCCGGGCTGGTGGCGAGCGGCACGGCGGGCGTCGCCTTCGTGCTGCATTATCTCACGGGCGTCAGCTTCGGCCTCTACTACACCGTCGTGAACATCCCGTTCTACGTCCTGGCGCTGAAGCGCCTCGGCTGGGCCTTCACGCTGAAGACCATCCTCGCCGTCTCGCTGACCTCGCTCATCACCGAGTTGCAGCCGCATTTCGTGCGCGTCGAGAGCATCGATCCGATGTGGACGGCGGTGCTGGCGGGCATCCTCCTCGGCTTCGGCCTGCTCGGCCTCTACCGTCACCGGGCGAGCCTCGGCGGCGTCGGCGTGCTGGCCGTCTACCTGCAGGACCGCTTCGGCATGCGTGCCGGCCTCGTGCAGCTCGCCTTCGACCTCGTCGTGCTCGTCGCGGCCTTTTTCGTCGCCGCGCCCTTCGTCGTGCTGTGCTCGGTCGTCGGCGCGCTGGTGCTGAACCTCTTCCTCACCGTCAACCACCGCGCCGACCGCTATATCGCCATGTGAATTTTCGCGAGAGGCCGCTTCACATTCCGCCGGCCGTCACTAGCTTAGGCGCGTGAGCACCATCGATTCCGCCGCCGCCCCCGCCCTCCTGCCCGCCCCCTTCGCCGACTGGTTCGAGAGCAAGGGGTGGCGGCCGCGCGCCCACCAGATGGAGCTGCTGTCCCGCGCAAGCGCCGGCGAGAGCCTCCTCCTCATCGCCCCCACCGGCGCCGGCAAGACGCTCGCCGGCTTCCTGCCGGCCCTCACGGACCTGACGCAGCGCGGAAG
>CBIMFD010000060.1:0-15414 GCA_966243085.1 uncultured Shinella sp. | reverse complement strand
AGCGCGATGCCCTGGCCGTGCAGCGCCGCCTCGGTGGAAAGGCGGGCGTCGCTCATGAAGTGCTGGCGGCCGTTCACCTGTCCAACGGCATCGGCAGCCGAAAGCCAGGTGTTCCATTCGCGCCCGTCGTCGCCGTGGAAGAGCGTATGATCGGAGAGGTCGCGCACCGAGCGCAGCGGCCGGCTGTTGAGGAGGGTGGGGCTTGCGACCGGAAACAGTGCGAGGTTCGACCACAGGCGCGTCCAGCAATCCGGCCAGTTGCCGTCGCCGTAGAGAACGCTGACATCGGTATCGAGCGAGCGCAGGTTGCCCGGATCGTTGGAAGCGATCAGCGTGACACGCACGCCCGGGAACTGGTCCGTGAAGGTGTTGAGCCGCGGGATCAGCCAGAGCGAAAGGAGGGCGGGCACGCAGGTGACGGTAAGGTCGCCGCGCGTCTCCGGCTGTCGCATCAGCGCGGTCGCCGCAGCGATCTCGCCGAAGGCATTGGTGACGGCCGGAAGCAGCAGCGCGCCCTGCGGCGTCAACTTCAATCTTTTGCCGCCACGCTCGAAGAGCGCCGTGCCCAGCGATTCCTCCAGAGCCTTTATCTGGTGGCTTACCGCGCCATGCGTGACGTTCAGTTCCCGTGCGGCAGCCGAGACCGCGCCGCGGCGAGCCGTCGCCTCGAAGGCGCGGAGCGGATTGAGCGGCGGCAGGCGGGAGGACACGGGAAGAAGCCTTATGTGAGTTTTTCTCACGGCAATTGCTATAACAACGTGAATTGCTTTTCCAGACGATTTATAACGATACTGTGAAAAACGAGGGCAAGGCCCCGGGGAACACATCGAAATCCTTTTCGCCGGCCCCGGCCTGCCCACATTTGCGAGGCGAGGTATTCCCATGGGCAGCAGCAAGCTCGACGAACTGAAGGCGAAATACGGCGCGAGCCATGGCGGCGAGATGTTCGATCCCGCCTTCCGCAAGGTCGCCGACAAGATCTTCACCAAGAACGGCACGCGCCTTGCGCCCTATGCCGGCGTGCCGACGTTCCTGTCCGCCCCGCACATGCCCGTGGCGGCGGAGGACCCGGACTTCGGAAATCTCCAGGTCGCCATCACCGGCGTTCCGATGGACCTCGGCGTCACCAACCGGCCGGGCTCGCGCTTCGGGCCGCGCGCCCTGCGCTCCATCGAGCGCATCGGCCCCTACAACCACGTCCTCGACTGCGCGCCGGTGCAGGAACTGCGCGTCGCGGATATCGGCGACGTGCCGTTCCAGAGCCGCTACCGGCTGGAGCTCAGCCATGACGACATCGAGAAGCGCTTCAACCAGATCGTCGATGCCGGCGTGATCCCGCTCGCCGTCGGCGGCGACCATTCGATCACCCATCCGATCATGAAGGCGGTCGGCAGGAAACAGCCGGTCGGCATGATCCATATCGACGCCCATTGCGACACGGGCGGCATGTTCGACCAGACGAAGTTCCACCACGGCGGCCCGTTCCGCAACGCGGTGCTCGACGGTGTGCTTGATCCCGCCCGCACCATCCAGATCGGCATCCGCGGCTCGTCCGAATATCTGTGGGAGTTCTCCTACGATTCCGGCATGACCGTCATCCATGCCGAGGAGGTGCAGGGGATGGGCATTCCGGCGATCGTCGAGAAGGCGAAGGCGATCGTCGGCGACGGCCCGACCTATCTTTCCTTCGACATCGACAGCCTCGACCCGAGCTTCGCGCCCGGAACCGGCACGCCGGAAATCGGCGGACTCACCACCCGCGAGGTCCTCGAGCTCATCCGCGACCTCAAGGGCGTCAACCTCGTCGGCGGCGACGTCGTGGAGGTCGCCCCGCAATACGACGCAACCACCAACACCGCCCAGGCCGGTGCGCAGGTGCTCTTTGAAATTCTGAGCCTCATGGTATTCAGCCCTTCCGTGGCCCGGACGGCCTGACGTAGAATACGACATAAGGGAACGAACCGGCCCGGATCGACCGGCCGATAAAAAGGAGAAATGACGATGGGTGACATCCTCAAGACCACTGTCAGCCGCCGCGCCGTGCTCGGCGCGGGCGTTGCCGGCGCTTCGCTGCTTGCCATGCCCGCCGTCCTGCGCGCGCAGGACAAGTCGCTGAAGGTCGGCGTCTATGGCGGATATTTCAAGGATTCCTTCGACAAGAACATCTTCGCGGACTTCACCAAGGCGACCGGCATCGCCGTGGAATCCGTCGCCGAGCCGACGGGCGAAGCCTGGCTCGTGCAGCTCGCGCAGGCCGCCAAGGCCGGACAGGCGCCGGCTGACGTCTCGATGATGTCGCAGGTCGCCATGCTGAAGGGTCAGTCGAGCGAACTCTGGGCGCCGCTCGACATGGCGAAGCTCCCCAACGCCTCCAACCTCATCGATCATTTCGTCAACAAGTATCCGGACGGCCGCGTTGCCGGTATCGGTGCCGTCGCCTGGTACATCACGCTCGTCACCAACACCGATGTCTACAAGGAAGCGCCGAGCTCCTGGGCCGCGCTCTGGGACCCGGCGAATGCCGACAAGCTGGGCCTCCTCGCCCTCGTCTCCAACTCCTTCCTGCTCGAAGTGACGGCCAAGACGCATTTCGGCGGCACGAACGCGCTCGACACCGAGGAAGGCCTTCTCAAGGCCTTCGAGAAGCTTGCGGAAGTCAAGCCGAACGTGCGGCTCTGGTATCGCGACGAGGCGCAGTTCGAGCAGTCGCTGAAGTCCGGCGAAATCCCGATGGGCCAGTACTATCACGACGTGACGGGCCTGGCGGCCAAGGACGGCCAGCCGGTGCGCTCCACCTTCCCGAAGGAAGGCGGCATCATGGATTCCGGCTGCTGGGCGCTTTCCAGCGCGTCGAGCAAGACCGAGGAGGCGCACACCTTCATCGACTACATGTGCCAGCCGGCCATCCAGGCGACGCTGTCGCGCAAGGTCGGCACCGCGCCGACGGTCAAGCGCGACCTGCTCGACCTTTCGGCCGAGGAGTTCGCCGCGGTCTCGTCCGACATCGAGCCGATCATCCCGCGCTACGATCTCTATACGTCCAAGTCCGACTGGCTGAACCAGAAATGGACGGAGATGATCGCCGGCTGACGGCGACCCCCTTCCGCCCGGCCGCCCTTTTGGGATGCGGCCGGGCGCCAGAAACCATGGCCCGAGCGGAGACCCAATGTCCGGACTGACCCTTCAGAACGTCACCAAGCAATTCGGCACGTTCACGGCCGTCAGGAATGTGGCGCTCACCGTGCCGCACGGCACCTTCGTGTGCCTCCTCGGCCCCTCCGGCTGCGGCAAGACCACGCTGATGCGCATGGTCGCCGGCCTCGATCTGCCGACGGACGGCGAAATCCGCCTCGACGGCAGGGACATCACCCATGTTCCGACGCACAAGCGCGACCTCGGCATGGTCTTCCAATCGCTGGCGCTCTTCCCGCACCTGACGGTCGGCGAGAATATCGCCTATTCGCTGCGCATCCGCGGCGCGGGCAGGGACGAGCAGAAGAAGCGCGTCGACGAGCTTCTTTCGATGATCCACCTTTCCGGCTATGCCGACCGGCCGGTCGCGAAGCTTTCCGGCGGCCAGCGCCAGCGTGTCGCCATCGCCCGCGCGCTTGCCATTTCGCCGAAACTCTTCCTGCTCGACGAGCCGCTCTCCGCGCTAGACGCCAAGCTCCGCGAGGCGATGCAGGTGGAACTGCGCCAGCTCCAGCAGCGCCTCGGCATCACCACCATCGTCGTCACCCACGACCAGCGCGAGGCCATGACCATGGCGGACACGGTCGTCGTGATGAACGGCGGCGAGATCCGTCAGGCCGCCCCGCCGGTCGACATCTACCGCCGTCCGGCCGACACCTTCGTCGCCGACTTCATCGGCATGACGAACCTCATCGATTTCAAGGCGGAGGGCGCCGGCGCGAATGTGCTCGGTGCGTCGATCCCCGGCCTTGCCGTCCACACGGGGCTGGCTGCAGGCATCGTCTCGGTGCGCCCGGAGGACGTGCATCTCACCGCACCCGGCAATGCGCCGATCACCGGCACCGTCACCTTCGTCCGCGATCTCGGCGGCACGATCGAGACCTTCGTGGAGGCAGGCGGCAAGCAGATCGTCGCGGTCTCCATGCCGAATGCCCGGCCCGAGGTTTCCGTCGGCCAGGCAGTCGGCATCCGGCTCGATCCCGCCGACTGCGTGGTGCTGAAGTCATGAGGCGCGAGGCCCCGCAGAAGCTGTCGGACTACGCCCCGCTCGCCTTTCCGGCGGGCATGCTGATCGTCTTCTTCGTCGTGCCCTTCGCCACGATGATCGCCGTCTCCTTCTTCCGGCGCGATCCGGCCGGCTTCTATTCGCCGGATTTCGTCTTCGACAACTATGCCCGCTTCCTCAGCCTGTTCTTCGGCAAGGTGCTCGGCTTCTCGCTCTTCCTCGCCGTCGCGGTCGCAATCTCGTGCGTCGTTATCGCGGTGCCCTTCACCTACCTGCTCTCGCGCACGAAGCGCAGGACGCAGGTGCTCTGGCTGGTCGCGCTGCTCTCGGTCCTGTCGCTGTCGGAGGTCATCATCGGCTTTGCCTGGTCGACGCTCTTCTCGCGCACGGCCGGCATCACCAATCTCCTCGTCATGCTCGGCATCATGAGCAAGCCCGTTGCGCTCAATCCGAGCTTCGGCGCGGTGCTGACCGCCATGGTCTACCAGGCGCTGCCCTATACCGTGCTCGTCCTCTATCCCGCGCTCGTCCGGCTCGATCCGACGCTGACGGAGGCCGCGCGCACGCTCGGCGCTTCGCCGGTCAAAGCCTTCTTCACCGTCGTCGTGCCGGCGCTGAGAAACACCCTCGTCGCCACGCTCATCATGGTCTTCATCTTCGCGCTCGGCTCCTATCTCCTGCCGCAGATCCTCGGCCGGCCGCAGCACTGGACGCTTTCCGTGCTCATCACCGACCAGGCGATCTACCAGTCGAACATTCCGTTCGCCGCGGCGATGGCCGTCTTCCTCGTGCTCGTCACGCTCGGCCTCGTCGCGCTCACCGTCTATGCCGGCCGAAAAGGGGAGGCTGCATGAACGCGCTCTTGCAACGGCTCTACTTCGGTCTCATCGGCCTCTTCCTCGCCTTGCCGATCATCGTCGTGGCAGGCGTCTCCGTCAACGAGAAGCAGGACCTCGCCTTCCCGCCGGAGGGCTTCTCGCTCGGCTGGTACGGCGAGATCTTCGCCAATCCGGAATGGCGGAGCGCCCTTTTCGCTTCCATCACGCTCGCGGCCCTTTCGGCGGCGCTGGCGCTTCTCATCGCGCTGCCGCTCGCCTGGTTCCTGTGGCGGCGCCATGCGCCCTGGGCGAACGTCTTCCAGCTTCTCGGCATCGCGCCCTTCACGCTGCCGCCGGTCATCACGGCGCTCGGCCTTCTCACCTTCTGGGCGACGACCGGCTTCTACGGCCAGCCAGCGACCGCGGTCGTCAGCCATGCCATCTTCTTCGTGACGCTGCCGCTGGTGACGCTCTCGCTCGGCTTCTCCTCCATCGACCGCTCGCTGGTGGAGGCCGCCGCGACCATGGGCGCCAATGATCGCACGGTCTTCCGCACCGTTGTCCTGCCGCTGATCCTGCCCTATCTCATCTCCGGCTATGCCTTCGCCTTCGTGTTGTCGCTCAACGAGTACATCGTCGCCTACATGACGGTCGGCTTCACGATGGAGACGCTGCCGATCAAGATCTTCAATGCGCTGCGCTACGGCTATACGCCGACGATGGCCTCGGTGACGATCCTGTTCGTGGTGATCGCCGCCACCATCTTCGGCCTCGTCGCGCGCTTCGGGGACCTGCCGAAGCTGCTCGGCGCGATGTCGTCAAGGGATTAACGCCATGCGGATCGCCGCCCTCCAGATGCATGCCATAGCCGGCGACGACGAGGCCAATCTCGCGCGGATCGCGGCCGCGGCCGCCGATGCCGCCGCAGGCGGCGCGAAGCTATTGATCGCGCCCGAACTTGCCGTCACGGGCTATGGGGCAGGCAAGGCCGCATTCGAGAAATCCGCATCGCCCGCAAGCGGCGCGGTGGCCGAGCGCCTCAGCGCCGTGGCGCGGGAGAACGCCATCGCCATCGTCGCCGGTTTTGTCGAGCGGGAGGGCTCCGCGTCCTACAACAGTGCGCTTTTCACCGACGGCATCGGCACCAATGCCGTCTATCGCAAATCCCATCTCTACGGCGATTACGAACGCGCCGCCTTCAAGCCCGCGGTCCCCGATTCGGTGATGGTGGATCTCGGCGGCATCAGGCTCGGCATGCTGATCTGCTACGACGTGGAGTTTCCGGAAAACGTGCGCCGGCTGGCCCTTGCCGGCGCCGACCTCGTCGTCGTGCCGACCGCCCTGCCGAAGGGCGCTTCCGGAAGCTTCATCGCCGGGCACATGATCCAGGTGCGCGCCTTCGAGAACCAGGTTTTCGTCGCCTATATCAACCATTGCGGCGCCGACGACAATTTCACCTATGCGGGCCTTTCGCGCATCGCCGCTCCGGACGGCAGGCTGCTTGCCGAAGCCCCGGCCGAGGGCGAGACCCTGCTCTTCGCCGAAATCCGCCCCGAGGACTATGCCAGGTCACGCGCGGAAAACACCTACCTCGTCGACTTAGGGCGGCAGGCCTGAAGAGGGGCGGGTCGGTGAAACCGATGGTCGCGATGCCTATTGCCCGGTTGCCCAGGGATCGATGACCGGAACACCCGCCGCATGGAAAGCGCTGACGTCGCGTGTGGCGACGGTAAAGCCATGCGCGGCGGCGATGGCCGCGATGTAGCCGTCCGGCGTCGGAAAGCCCTTGCCTGCATTGCGTGCCACAACGGCAAGGTTGGCATAGCGGCGAGCGGCTTCCGTATCGAAGGGGAGGATTCTGCCGTCGAACAGCCTGAGAAGCTGATCGAGTATGGCCGCGAGCCCCTGTTTGCGCCGTCCGTCCGGCAGCGCGCCGATGCCGAACAGCAGTTCCGCGACAGTGACACTGGAGAGATAAAGGGTTTCGGCGGCCTGCTCGTCCAGCCAGTCGCGCACCGCGAGAGCCGGCTCCGGCTTCATCGCCTCGGAGACGACATTGGTATCCAGAACGATCATTCAAAACTCATGGGTGCGGCGGGTGTCCGATCACGGCTCTGTTCCAGCGCCTCGAAGTCGGCGTTGGTCAGCCCTGCGTCGCGGCTCAACGCCGACAGGGCGGAGCCGATGCGAAGACGGTCGGCGGGACGGACCGCGGCTTCCAGAATATTGCGCATTTCGGCTTCCGCGCTGCGGCCATGATGGGCTGCGCGCACCTTGAGGGCACGGTGCGTTGCCTCGGACAAGTTGCGAATGGTTACGGCGGGCATCTTATGGCGTTTCCTGCGGCATTGACAGCAATGCTATCAATATAGTCGAAACGCTATCGCGCAACAAGGCGCGACCGCGTTCAGCGAGAAACCCGCCGCATAGATGAACCGGTTGACGACGATCACGCCTGATAGGTGACGCGGCCGTCGCACATGGTCGTGACGGGACGGACGGTTGCGAGCCTTGCGAGATCCGTCGCCTCCACGTCGGCGGAAAGCACGACGATATCGGCGAGATAGCCGGGCTTCAGCATGCCCTTGCGATCCTCCATGAACTCGACCCAGGCGCCGTTCTTCGTATAGGCGGCCAGCGTTTCGTGCAGCGAAAGCCGCTCGTCCTTCAGGCCTTCCTTCCAGAGGCCGCGCGTCATGGCGCATTCGATGCAATGCATCGGATCGAGCGGGGAGACCGGCCAGTCGGTGGCGAACACGATCGGCGCGCCCGCCTCGGTGAGCGTGCGCCAGGCGAAGGCATAGGGCCAGCGCGCCTCGCCGATATAGGAAAGATAGGGTTCGAGCGGCAGGCCGGCGCTGCCCGGCGGATGGGTCGGCTGCATCGAGGCGACCGTGCCGAGCTTCTTGAAGCGCGGAATGTCGTCCGGATGCACCACCTCGATATGTTCGATGCGGTTGCGGCTGTCGCGCTCGCCGTTTGCCTTGATGGCGGCCTCGTAGCCGTTCAGCACCATGCGGACCGCGCCGTCGCCGATGGCGTGGACCGCCACAGGCAGGCCGAGCCTGTCGGCGGCGATCGCGATACTGTCGAAATGTTCCTGCGAGAAGAGCGGATCGCCCTTCCAGCCCGGCTGGTGGCAATAGTCGTCGACGAAGACCGCCGTGCCCGATTCCGTCACGCCGTCCATGAACAGCTTGACGAAATCCGACCGCAGCCGGTCGGTATTGAAACGTTCGCGCCAGGCGGCGGCTTTCGTCTCGAGGTCCGAGAGCGGCATGAAGTTCTTCATGTGGAAGGGCATGCGCACGCGCACCGGCAGGCCGACGGTCCTTTCGATCTCGTCCAGCATTTCGAGCTGGTAGAGGCTGCCGTCCATATTCTGCAGCGAGGTGATGCCGAGCGAGGCGACATAGGCAAGGCCCTCCTTGAGGACCTCGATGTCGCTTGCGCGCTCTTTCGCGGTCACATGCTCCGGATCGCCGCCCGTGCCGATGCCGAGCATTTCGCGCCCACCCGTCTCGCCGAGCGCGGAGACGGGACGGATGGCGTTGCTTTCGCGCAGCTCGCCGTTGGCAAGGCCGTCCTCGCCCATCACGATCTCGTTGCCGACGCCTACGTCGCGGCCTTCGAGGATGCCGCCCGTCCTGAGGGCCAGCGTGTTGGCCCAGGCGGTGTGGTGGTCGGGGGCAACGATCAGCACGGCGCGGTCCGGCAGGATGCGGTCGAGATGATGGCGGGTCATGCGTTCGTCGTCGGACAGCACCGTATAGTCGGCGTGCTGGGCGATCAGCAGCTTGCGCTCCGGATATTTCGCCGCATAGGCCTTCAGCTCCCGTTCCAGCGCCTCGAAGCCTTTCACGCCCATGAGCGAGAGCTCGCGCAGTTCCGCCGAGCCGCCGAAGATGTGCATGTGCGCCTCGTTGAAGCCGGGCAGGACGGTAGCGCCCCTGGCGTCGATCACATGGGTATCGGGCCCGGAATAGGCATCGATCTCCGCTTCCGAACCGATGGCCAGGATGCGATTGCCGGCGACCGCGACGGCGCTGGCGCGCGGATTGGCCTCGTCCATCGTGAGCACCCGTCCATTGCGGATGATGAAGCTCGCTTCCTTCTGCATGTGCGTTTCCTCGGTTTCAGACAGCCCTTCGGCAGAGCGCGCGGAAGAAGGTGAACATGTCCTGGTTCTCCTCGTCGCCCAGTGGTTCCGGCTGGGAGGAGAGCTTGACGATGACCGTCTCGGTACTTGGATCGACATAGAGCCACTGGCCGTGGATGCCGATCGCGCAGAAGGCGCCGTCCGCCTCTCCGGATTGATACCATTGGCTGCGGTAGCGTCCGTTTGGCAGGTCGACGTTGCGCCCCTCCTGCCAAGCCTGCCGGTCGCCGTTCTCCTGCATGTCGCGGATCCATCCCTCCGGTACGATCTGCCGGCCGTTGCGGACGCCGTGGCTGCGTAGGAGTTCGCCGAGGCGGGCAAGGTCGCGCGCCGTCATGGAGACGCCGCCGGCGGTACGCGGCGTGCCGATCGCATCCACCGTGACATCGGCATTGCCCTTCGCCCCCATCGGCTTCCAGAGGAGGTCGGAGACGAGGTCGGCGAAGCGCGCGCCGGTCACGCGCTCGACGACGACGCCGAGAAGGTCTGCATTGGGCGAGGCATAGTAGAACGGCCCGCCATGCGGGCGCTCAGCCTTCTTCAACGTAAGCAGGAAGGAGGCAAGTGTCTCCGGCTCCGCGTCCGGCAAGGGCGGGTTCCAGAGCATGGCCCGGCGGTAGCGGGCGAAGGCGCCGTAAGGGTCGAGATAGGCTTCCTCGAAATCGAGGCTGACGCGCATGTCCAGCACGTCGCGATAGGTGCAGTCGCCATAGACGCTGCCCTTCGCCTCGGGAAGATAGTCGGTGACGGGGCGATCGGGATCGATGAGGCCCTGCGCTTCCAGGATACCGGACAGCACCGCGGTCAGCGACTTGGAAATGGAAAAGACGAGATGGGGCGCATTGGGATCGGCATGGCCGGCATAGTATTCCGCGACGATTTCGCCCTTGCGCATCAGCACGAAGGCGTCGGTATGCGCGAAATCGAGGAAGGTGCGGGCAGTCGGGCTGCCGGCAAGTCCCGTCTCCATCGCCGCGTCGAGGAAGGCCTCGCTCGCGAGCGGCACCTCGGTAGCGGGAGTCTCCGCGGCGATCACCGCCGTCGGCACGAAGTCGCGGACGTTCTGGAAGGTCCAGCGGTTATAGGGGGCGGTGCGCCAGTTGGCGAGGGTGACGTCGGCGCGGGCAAAGCCGTGCCTGTCCTTGAAAGTCTTGATCATGGCGATATCCGGCCGGAAGGCGGGAAGGCAGATGCCCTCCCGCCATGAGGCCGTCCTCTTCTTGGCGAACCGTACCGCTTACTTCTGCAGTTCGGTCCATATCCGGGTATAAAGCTGCTGCGTCTCCGGCTCGCAGCTCTGCAGGAACTCGCCTGCCGCCTCATATTCGGCCGGAACGACCAATTCCGGGGCCGTCTTCATTTCGTCCGGCAGGAAGTTTTCGGAGCCCTTGATACCGTTGGCGTACTTCGCGAAGGCGGAAATCAGCGCGGCGTTTTCCGGGTCCATGATGAAGTTCATGAAGAGCTTGGCATTCTCGATGTTCTTCGCGTCCTTGATGATCGCGACGCTGTCCATGAAGTAGGGGAAACCCTCCTTCGGATAACCCATCTTGATGTCCGGGTTCTTCAGGCGCGAACGCATGATGGCGCCGTTCCAGTAGTAGACCGCGGAATAATCGCCGGCCGGCAGCTTCTCGGTGACGCTGTAATCCATGGCGAGCCACTTCGTCTTGGCTTCCACCAGCTTGTCACGGACCTTGCGCAGCAGATCCTTGTCCGTGGTGCACCAGTCACCGCCGAAATACTTGATCGTGGCGAAGAGAACGTCGTTCATTTCCGGTGCGACGTTGATCTTGCCGACGAGTTCCGGGGGCGGATCGAGGAAGATCGCCGACGTGTTGATGTCACCCTTGTAGACCGAGGTGTTGACGCCGATGCCGGTCAGGCCCCACTGCCACGGAACGGTGTAGTGGCGACCCGGATCCCACGGCACGTCCACCCAGCGCGGATCGACGTTCTTGAAGTTCTCCATCTGGTCCGGCCGGGCCTCCTCGATAAGGCCCTCCTTGACCCAGATCTGGACGTAGTTGGCCGAGGGCACGACGATATCGAAGCCGTGTCCCCCGGCGCGGACCTTGGCGAGGGCCGTGTCGTTCGAATCGTAGTCCGTCACGGTGACCTTGACGTCGTACTTTTCTTCAAACTTCTTGATCAGTTCCGGGTTCGTGTAGTCGCCCCAGTTGTAGATGTTGAGCTCGCCGGCAGCCGACGCGGCACCGGCGAAACCCAGCGTCGCGACAATCGCCGTTGCCGTCGTGGTGATCCATTTCGTTTTCATTCCCTGTTCCTCTCTGTCGTTAGCCTGTCGGAGATGATTGCTGTTTTTCTCGGTTGATGAAGAAGAAGATCACGACCAGCACCGTGGAAAGCGCAAGGAAGACGGTTGCGATGGCGTTGATCTCGGGTGTCGTCTCGCGCCGGAGCTGCCCCAGCATGTAGGTCGGCAGCGTATCCTGCCCGCCGGACTTGACGAACTCGGTGATCACCACGTCGTCCAGCGAAATGACGAAGGCCAGCATGAAGCCTGCGATCACGGCGGGCCGCAGCAGCGGCAGGGTGACGTATCGGAAGGTCTTCCAGCGCGTGGCGTAAAGGTCGGCCGCAGCCCTTTCCAGCGTGAGGTCCATGCTTTCCAGCCGCGCGCGGATCGGCAGATAGGCGAAGGGAATGCAGAACGCCGTATGCGCGAGAACGAGATATCCGAGCCCCGAATAGCCGGTCCAGACCTTGATGCGCGAGAACACGATCAACAGGGCCACGGCAGTCACGATTTCCGGCACCATGAGGGGTTGGTTGATTAGCGCGTATTTCAGCGTCTGACCGCGATAGGGCGCCGTGCGCGTCGTCGCCAGCGCCGCCATCAGCGCCGCGATCGTTGCGAGGCTCGCCGCCCAGAGCGCGATAACGAGTGATCGTATCGCGGCGTCCTGCACGGCGGAGTTCTGCCAGGCGGCGACGAACCAGCGCGACGAGAACCCACCCCACTCCGAAAGGGACTCCGCACCATTAAAGGAATAGACCACCAGCGCCGCAATCGGCAGGTAAAGCGCGAAGAAGGTGAAAAGGGTGATGAAGCCGAAACCGGGCTGGGCGCGAATGTCGAAACGCGATCTAGACATGGCCGGCCCCTCCGCGCGAGGCATTGCGCACATAGACGATCAGCGCGACCATCACGAGAACCATCAGCGTGATCGACATCGCCGCACCGAGCGGCCAGTTGCGGCCCGCGCCGAATTGCATTTCGATCAGGTTGCCGAGCATCATGTTCTTGCCGCCGCCAAGAACGCGCGGAATGACATAGGCGCCAAGCGAGGGAATGAAGACGAGGATCGAGCCGGCGACGATGCCGGGACGCACCAGCGGAATGACAATGCGCCTGAGGACCTGAAGGCGCGTCGCATAAAGGTCGTAGCCGGCCTCGACCAGACGGAAGTCAAGTTTCTCGATGGAGGCATAGAGCGGCAGCACCATCAGCGGCAGGTAGACATAGGTCATGCCGAGCAGGTTGGCGGTGTCGGTATACATGATCTGCAACGGGCTCTTGATCACGCCGAGCCACATCAGCGCGTTGTTGAGCATGCCTTCGTTGCGGATCACCTGCTGCATCGCGAAGGTGCGGATCAGGAGATTGGTCCAGAACGGGATCGTCACGAGGAAGACCCAGACCTCCCGGGTATGCGGCGGCCTCGTCGCGATGAAATAGGCCGTCGGAAAGCCGAGGATCAAAGTGAGGATGGTGGTGGAGAACGACAACTGGATGGAACGCCAGATGATCGACAGATGCGCATCCGCCAGTCCCAGCGTGTCGTCGAAGATATCACGCTGGAAGAAAACCGACGTCCAGCCCTCCAGCGAGAATTCCCCGGGCCTCACATCGCCGTAGTCGCCCTTCACCATGAAGGAATAGAGAAGCATGACGAAGAGGGGACCCACCGCCGCGACGAAGATGATGAGGAGGGCCGGCGCGCTCAGGAGCCAGCGAGAGCGGATGTCCTGTTTTCTGGCATTGAGTGCTGCCTGTTTTGCGCCGTTCATCGTCAGTCCCTCAGAATCTGAGCGACATCGTCGCTGAAATCGATGCCGACGGTATCGCCTTTGGAAAAGCCGCAATGACCGCTGCGGGCATTCTGCTGGCGGACGGTGAAGGCCGTCCCGTCGCCAAGACGCACATGAAGATGCGTATCGGTGCCGAGATAGACGATGTCGTGGACCACGCCGCTGAGGACCGACGTGGGGCTCGGGGCTCCCGCACGCGCGTGCTCCGGCCGCACGACGACCGTGACGGAACCGCTCGGCACGACATCGGCCGGGAAACTCGCGGAAATCTCCATCCCGGAAGAAAGCCGCACGCGGGCGGTACGGCCGGAAACGGAAACGACCTCAGCCTCCAGGAAATTCGTCTCGCCGATGAAGTCGGCGACGAAGCGCTCGGCGGGACGGTCGTAGATGTCCCAGGGAGAGCCGACCTGGCGGACCGTGCCCGTCGCCATGACGGCGATACGGTCGGACATGGTCAGCGCCTCCTCCTGGTCGTGGGTGACGAAGACGAAGGTGATGCCGGTTTCCAGTTGCAGGCGCTTCAGCTCCATCTGCATGGACTTGCGCAGCTTGAGGTCAAGCGCGGAGAGCGGCTCGTCGAGCAGAAGCACCTTCGGCTGCGGCGCGAGCGCCCGGGCGAGCGCCACGCGCTGCTGCTGGCCGCCCGAAAGCTGCGTCACCGGATTGTCGCCGCGTCCTTCCAGATGCACGAGCTTGAGCATGTCGTTGACGACCGTGCCGATCTCCGCCTTGGAGCGGCCAAGCATCTTCAGGCCGAAGGCGATGTTCTCGGCAACCGTCAGGTGCGGGAAGAGGGCATAGTTCTGGAAGACCGTGTTGACCGGCCGCTGGTTGGGCAGGAGGCTGGAAATATCCGCGCCGTCGAGCAGGATCTGCCCTTCCGTCGGCAACTCGAAGCCGGCGATCATGCGCAGGAGCGTGGTCTTTCCACAGCCGGACGGGCCAAGCAGGGTGAAGAATTCGTTGGAGCGGATATCCAGCGTGACATCGTCGACGGCCTGGAAGGTGCCGAACCACTTCTGAATGCCATGCAAGCCGATGGCGCCGCCATGGGCCGCGGTCGTTCGGGTGTCAGTCATCGGTTCCCCGTTGGTCGTCCGGCGCCCGAGCTTCCTCTGCCCAAACCGCCGGCTGTCCTCTGTCCGGCCGCTGATGACGGCTCTTATGTGATAGGCTTGTCTTGCTTATGATCACAACAAATCATAATTTGATCAAAACTGTAAAGGGCCATTTTGGGCCTCGGGGATTTATCCGTCCTGCGTGCAAAGCGCCGGGAATTCAGCCCAGAGGCGACAAGCCGCTACAGGAGGAGGGGAGGGCAGGCATGCTGATCGCGGCCGGTCGGGAGGCGTCCGAATCCGCCAAGCAATGGGTCTACCGCGTGCTTCGGCGCGCCATCATGACGGGGCAGTTCGCACCGGGAGAACCCGTCACGATCAACGGCCTTGCCGAAGCGCTCGGCGTCAGCGCCATGCCGGTGCGCGAGGCGCTGCACCGGCTGGTCTCGGAAGGGGCGCTGGAGCTTCTCGACAATCGCCGCGTCCGCGTTCCCGATCTCGACCCGCAGCGCTTCGAGGACATTCTCGACGCGCGCATCGCCCTTGAGACGCGCGCCGCCGAACGCGCCATGCCCTTCGTCGACGATTTTCGGCTTGCCCGCCTGCGCGCCTTCGACCAGCAGGCGGACCAGGCGCTGGCCGCCGGCAATTTCGGCCGTCTGGTGGAGGCGAACTTCGATTTCCACCGATGCCTCTACGAGGCGCGTCCCGGTTCGGTGATGCTGCCGCTCATCGAATCCCTCTGGCTGCGCCTCGGCCCCTTCATGCGCCGGGCGGGCGAAACACTGTCGGAGACCTATCAGGTCGATCGGCACGCCGAGGCGCTGGCCGCCATCGTCGCGCGCGACGCCGAAGCCCTGAAGGCGGCCATCGTCGCCGATATCCGCGACGGCACCGGGCATCTGGGGCGTGGCCATTTCGAGCGGATCGCCGCCCTCGGCCGGACGGGCTGAGGCAAGAGGCGCGCCATCCGCACTATTTTCTCCTCCGATGCTTGCCGAGCCGGTAGCATGGCCGCTAAACCATGCGCGGGATCGCACGTCACGGAGGATGCCTTGAGCGATGACAACGTTCTGAAATTCGAGCGCCGGAAACCGAAGCAGGAAAAGAAGCCTGTCGCTC
>CBIMFD010000059.1:0-15466 GCA_966243085.1 uncultured Shinella sp. | reverse complement strand
GAAAGCGGATCGACGCCGACCGTCGGCTCGTCGAGCAGCAGGAGTTCGGGCGCGCGGACAAGGGTGCAGGCAAGGCCGAGCTTCTGCTTCATGCCGCCGGAAAGCTTGCCCGCCGGGCGGCCCTTGAAGGGGCCGAGCTGCGTCATCTCGAAGAGGCGCGGATAGACCGTCCGGCGCTCGGCGGGGGAAACGCCGTTGAGATCGGCATAAAGGTCGAGGTTCTCCTGCACGCTGAGGTCTTCGTAGAGGCCGAAGCGCTGCGGCATGTAGCCGATCCGGTCCTGCACGGCCTGCGGCCTCTCGGTCACGTCGATGCCGACGACCGTGAGGCTGCCGCTATCGGGAACGATCAGCCCGCTCGCCAGCCGCAGAAGGGTCGTCTTGCCGGCGCCGTCAGGCCCGACGAGCGCCGTCAGCGTGCCCTTGCGGACGGTGAGCGAAATGCCGCCGAGCGCCGCGACCGTCTCCTTCGCATCCCGGCGGAAGCTCTTGCGCAGGTCCCGCGCGAGAAGGGAGAGCGGGCGGTCCTCCATCGTCTCTCACCCGCCCTGTTGCTTGGCGGCCGGTACCGTGTCGCCGGCCAGCGGGCGCACGGTGGCGGGCATGCCGAGACGCAGCACGTTGTCCGGGTCCTCGACGAAGACGCGCACCTCGAAGACGAGGCTGGTGCGCAGCTCCTCCGTCTGGACGGTCTTCGGCGTGAATTCGGCGACCGAGGAGATGAAGCCGATCCGGCCGGGTATGGTGCGGCCGGGTAGCGAATCGACCAGGACCTCGGCCTTCACGCCGGGGTGGATCTGCCCGAGCTGTGTTTCCGAGACATAGGCGCGGATCCATTTCGGACTGACGGTGGCGAGCGAGAAGGCGGCGCGCGTCGGCGAGGCCATCTCGCCGGGCTCGATGAGCCGGGAGCGCACGACCGCGTCCACCGGGGCCTTGAGATCGGCATCGGCAAGCTCGGCCCTCAGAAGCGCGACCTGCGCCTCGGCGGCCCGCAACCGCGCGGCGGCCTCATGGATATCCTCCGCCCGCGATCCGGCGACGAGAAGGTCGAGCGCCTTCTGCGTCGCGACGACCTTGGCATCCGCCACCGCCGCATTCGAGCGGGCATTGTCGAGCGCCTGCTGGCTGACGGCCGCGCGCGGCACGAGCGCGCTCTGGCGCTCCAGTTGCAGGCGCGCATTGGCGGCTTCCGCCTCCGCGGCGGCGAGATTGGCGCGCGCCTGGGCGATCTCCTCCGGCCGGTTGCCGTTCTTCAGGCGGGCGAGGCTCGCCTGCTGGGCGTCCACCTGGGCGAGCGCCTGATCGATCTGCGGGCGGATCCTGCCGGTGTCGAGCCGGGCGATGACCTCTCCCTTTTTGACTGCGGCGCCCTCCTCGACGAGGACCTCGGCCACCGGCCCGCTGCCGTTGAAGGCGAGCGTCACCTGCCGGAAGTCGACATTTCCATAGAGGACGAGCTCCGCCGGCCCGCTGTCGCGGTGCCAATACCACCAGGCGCCCGCGGCAAGCGCGGCGCCAAGGAGCGCGATGACGATGAGACGCTTCATTCCGTTTCGCCTCCGGGGCGGGTTTCCTGCCGTCAAGCTAAAGACGATCGGGAGGGATTGTCAAATCCAAATTTGAAATCTAAATTTGAAATCGTACGAAGAGGAGCGGATATGGCGCGAGGTCCACGACGGTCGTCGGTCTCCGGGCCGCGGCCGGATGGCGCGGCGACGCGGGCGAGCCTTTTGGAGGCCGCGGGTGCGGTGTTTGCCGAATGTGGTTTCGATGGGGCGACGGCCAAGGCGATCGCCCTTCGCGCCGGAGCCAATGCCGCTGCCGTCAACTATCATTTCGGCGGGATCGCGCCGCTTTACGAGGAGGTGCTGGCCGAGGCGCACCGCCGCCTCGTCAGCTATCAGACCCTTGCCCGCGCCGCTTCCGCCGACAGGGACCCGAAGGACCGGCTGCGGCGTCTGATCGGCCTTCTCGTGCGGGTGGTTCGCTCGCAGGGCGACGCATCCTGGCCCGCCAAGGTGATCGTGCGCGAACTGATCTCGCCGACGCCGCATTTCGAGAAGCTGCGGCGGGAGGAACTGGAGCCGAAGAAGGCGCTCGTCTTCGGGGTCGTCGCCGAGATCATGGGCGTTTCCGCCGATCATCCGCTCGTCGCCCAGTCGGTCTTTTCTATCCTCGCGCCCTGCTTCATGCTGCTGATCGCCGAAAAGCGCGTGTCGGAAGTGATGCCCTCGCTCGACCGCAGCAATGTCAGCAACGAGGTGCTCGCGAGCCGGCTGGCGAGCTTCGTCCTCGGCGGCATCGCGCAACTGGCTTCAGGCGAGAGCGGCGGCTAGACGGTGCACAGGGCCTCGATGCGTTCCACCAGCGCGGCGGGGACGCTGACCCGGCTTTCGCGCGTTCGCTCCCGCGCGTCGTAACGCCGGTCGGAGGGCAGCCGGAGGCAGGGCTGGCGGCGGGCGTCGTCGAAGAAGCCTTCCGCCGCGCCCTTCCAGTCGCAGGAAGGCGAGAGGGCGTCCGGATCGAACACCATGTAGAGCTGCCCGCCCGGCGGAGGGCCGCCGTCGGTGATGTTCAGCTCCGCGACCTTCCTGCTCGTCATCTCGCCGATCAGCGGGCCGGCGATCAGTTCGACCATCATCGACAGAGCCGATCCCTTGTAGCCGCCGAAGGGAAGCAGCGCGCCATCCAGCGCGCGGCGGGGATCGGTCGTCGGCGCGCCGTCGCGGCCGACAGCCCAGCCCTCGGGCAGCGTTTCGCCGGCCTGCATCCGCAGTTCCACTTCGCCCCTTGCCACCACGCTCGTGGCGAAATCGAAGACATAGGGCCGGCCGCCGGGACGCGGCCAGCCGAAGCCGATCGGGTTGGTGCCCATCAGCCGTTGCGCGCCGCCCCATGGCGCGACGCTGCACTGGCCGACCACGAAGGTCCAGCACACCAGCCCCGCCTCGACGAGCGGCTCGATATCGGCCCAGAGCGCGGAGAAGTGATGGCTGTTTCCGACCGCCATGGCAGCCATTCCGTACGCGCGCGCCGCCGCGATCAGCGCCGGCCGTCCTGCCTCGGAGGCAAGCGGCGCGAAGCCGCGGTCGCCGTCGACCCGTATCAGGCTCGGCGTCACCGCCGTGACGGAGGGACGCGCGACGCCGTTCACGCGCCCGCTGCGCAGGGCGGCGACATAGCCGGGCAGGCGGTAGATGCCGTGGGAGCGGCATTCGTCGGCCTCGGCCCTTGTGACGATGGCCGCGACCGCTTCCGCCTGTTCCTCGCTTGCGCCATTCGCGCGAAGAACGCGGCGGGAGAGGCCGCCGATCTCCTCCAGCGTCATTCCGATATCGGTCATCCTCGCTCCGTCCGGTTGCCGAGGCCTATCTGGCGCCCACGGTGAACAGGGGCTCGCCCAGACGCGAAACGTCGACCTCGATCCCCAGTCCGGCGGAGGTGGGCGCAGAGCCGAAACCCTCGGCGGAACGCGGTGTGTGACCCGCCAGGTGGCCATCCGTCCAGTCGTTGAAGAACGGGGTCATCAGGAGGGATTCGGGGCGGGTGGTGGCGGCGACATGGGATGTGGCCGCCGTGATGATGTCGCCGCCCCACATGTCCTCGACGGAGACCGCCATGTTCAGTTCCTGCAGCAGGTCGCGCGCCTTCACGACATTCGTGAGGCCGCCGAGCTTGCCGAACTTCAGGTTTACGGAAACCGCGTTTGCCTCGTACTTCGCTCTATAGACCTCGTCGTGGTTGACGACGGATTCGTCGAGCACCAGCGGGATCGACGATCCGCGATGGGCGAGGATGCAGTCGGCCGTGCTGCGGCAGGGCTGCTCGACATAGACGGGAAGGCCGCTCAGCCCCTGGAGCGCCAGCTTGGCGGAGGCGAGCGACCAGCCGCCGTTGGAATCGGCGACGATCACGGTCCCGCTGTCGCCGGCCTCCACGCTTGCCCGCGTGCGGGCGATGTCGTCGAACGGATTGTTGCCGACCTTGAGCTGGAAGCGGTTGATGCCGGCGCGGCGTCGTTCGCGGATGAATTCCGCCATCGCCTCGGGCCTGTCGAGAGGAACGGCCTCGTAGATCGGGAAACGGTCGTTGAGGACGCCGCCGATGAGCGCCGAGACCGGCCGGTCCAGCGACTTGCCGAGGATGTCCCAGCAGGCGATGTCGATGGGGCTTTTTGCGAATTCCTGGCCCATCAGTGTGGCGTTCATGATGCGGGCGGCCTTGCCGATATTGGTCGGGTCCGCGCCGATCAGCGCTTCGGCAAGATCCTTCAGCGCCGTGCGGATGCCGTCCGGGAAGGTCGGCAGGTAGACCTTGCCGAGCGTCGTGATCTCGCCCCAGCCGACGAGCCCCTCGTCGGTCCTGATGCGCACGACCGTCCCGTCCTCGGCGCTGGCGACGCGGTTGCCCGACATCACATAGGTGCCGTGGGCGTAACCGACTTCGTATTTGAAGACATCGATACCGGCGATTTTCATCTGGCTCTCTTTCTGTTTGTATATTGTATAAAATCTTGATGGGCGGCATGCAAGCCTTTTTCGCCTCTCGCGCGGCGGCGAGGGCGGGCGATGTTGTAAAAACGTGAAACCGATTATAGGCAGGAAGGAGAATTCAGCGGGAATCGGCGCCATGAGCCCAGTCGGCAAGAGCCTCAAGCACAAGACGATGGCGTCCGCCGCGGCCGAGGAAATCCGCACCCGCATCCTCGCGGGGGATTATCCGCCGGGCTTCCAGTTGCGTCAGGACGGTCTGGCCGGCGACCTCGGCATGAGCCGTATTCCCATCCGCGAGGCGCTGGTCCAGCTCGAAAGCGAGGGGCTGCTCAAGATACTGCCGCATCGTGGCGCGGTCGTCGTGCAACTGACGGCGGAGGAGATCGAGGAACTGTTCAACATGCGGCTCCTTCTCGAGCCGTTCCTCTTCAAGCGCTCGGCGCCGCTGCTGACGAAGGAGGATTTCCGGACTCTGCACCAGATGCAGGCGCGTTACGAGAAGTCCATCGATAAGCTCGACATCGACATCTGGAACGAACTGAACACGGAGTTCCACCTCTTCCTCTACCGGCATGCGCAGAGCCCGCGCATTGTGCAGACGGTGCGGAACCTGCTCGTCGAATGCGACCGGCACACGCGGATCCAGCTCTCGAACATCCGCGGCGACCGCGAAAGGGCGGTCGCCGAGCACGCGGCGCTCCTGCGCCTGTGCGAGGAGGGCGCGTTCGAGGAAGGCGCCCGCCTTATGCATGCGCATATCGACCATATCCGCAGCGGCCTCGTCGCCTTGCTAAACAAGGACGAGGGCTCGCGGATCGGGGAATAGGCGGTTACTTCGGCTTCTTCTTCGGCAAAGGCGTCGGGGTCGCGGCCTCTTTTGCCAGCCGCAACGCCTTGAGCTTTTCCGTCTTCCTGTCCCGGGCCGCGGTCTCCTGCGCGATGATGCCCCTGGCGACGGAATTCGTCTCTTCCGCCTTCGCCGCGGCGCTCGTTTTCGCCGGCTTGAAGAACTGATCTCGTGTGGCGGTCATCGATGCTCTCCCTGGCGTGACATGTTCGGCCGCTTACCGGGCCCGGCCGACCGGCGCCTTCTTCTTGGGACCGGGCAGCAGGCCTTCGCGCTGCGCCTTCTTGCGGGCGAGCTTGCGTGCCCGGCGGATGGCTTCCGCCTTTTCCCGCGCCCTCTTCTCGGACGGCTTCTCATAGGCGCTGCGCGCCTTCATTTCGCGGAAGAGACCTTCCCGCTGCATCTTCTTCTTCAGAACCCGGATGGCCTGTTCGACATTGTTTTCCCTGACGAGAACCTGCAAAACATATCCTTTCCATGCGGCCGTGCCGCTTTCCTGTGGTTACTTCCTTCCGTCCCCGGTGCCGGAAACAAAAAGGCCGGGCGTTACCCCGACCTCTCCTGTCGCTCTCCATCCTGCTGCCAGTACATCCGTGGTCAGCGAAGAGGGGCGACAATCCTTATGCGGCGCGCAGATTGTCGGCCGAGCTCTTGCCCGACCGGCGATCCTGGACGATGTCGTAGCTTACCTTCTGGCCTTCGACGAGACTGCCGAGGCCGGCGCGTTCGACTGCCGAAATATGCACGAACACATCATTCGCGCCGTCGTCGGGCGCGATGAAGCCGAAACCCTTGGTGCTGTTGAACCACTTAACGGTGCCTGAATTCATAACGATATCCTTTGAATCGTTGGAGGAGGCGGCAGGTATTGCCGCGGATAGATCGACGATGAAAGGAAATCTGACCGGCTCGCCGAAGCGATAGACAAAGGTCACAAGCAAAGTTCGATGTCAGGAAAGTAGGTACCTTTCCCGCATTCTGCAAGGTCTTTATTCCAAAACAGGCCGGAAACGACGTCGCCGGCCTGGATTTAATCGCGCCAAAACAGCGGCGTAGCGCGATTTTCTTTTCTTTTTTGCAGGACAATCATGAGGCTTGGATCTCTCGATAGCCCGTTCAGTGCTCCGGAAGGCTGATCCAGTAGGCGCCCTCGAAAGGGACGGCGGCGAAGCGCGTGTTGATCTCCTTCAGCGTCTCGTCCGGATCGACATCGGCGAAGATATCGGGGCGCAGCCAGTGCGCGAAGGCTTCCGCCGCGAGGATGTTGAGCGGCACGGCGTTGAAGAAGTTCCACAGGCCATGGACGCGCCCGTTCTTGACCGCCTTCAGATTGGCGAGGAAGGGGTTCTCGACGGTGCGGGCGAGCGATGCGCGCGCCTCGGCCGGGTCGACGCCGGGGCCGACGGAAAAGCCGCTGTAGATGCCGCCCGGCGAGGCGGTGGCGATATAGACCTCGGGATCTGCGGCGACGATGAATTCCGCACTGACGGTGCCGCCCTGCGGGGGCAGGCTTTCGGCGATGTTGCGGCTGCCGGTGATGGCGATGAAGGCGCCGAGACCGCCGGTGCCGTAGGCATAGCAGCACCGTTCGGGGTTCGGGAAGGCGTCCATCACAACCGTGGGGCCTGGCTCGGGATGTGCCGCGACCCGCTCGCGTATCCGCTTCACGCGGGCATCGTAGAAATCGGCGAAGGCATCGGCCTCGTCTTCGCGGTTCAGCACGCGGCCGAGCAGGCGCATGTTGTCCGCCGTGTTCTGCAGCGCGTCGCTGTTGAAATCGACCACCACGACGGGCACGCCGCTTTCCTCCAGATAGGCGATCGCCTGCTTGCCGAGGTCGGTTTCGGCCTGCCAGTTCGCCAGGATCGCAAGGTCCGCCTTGAGGGACAGGACCGCCTCGAAGGAGACCGTGATGCCGTCGCCGATGACCGGCACCTTCTCGATGGCCGGGAACTTCTCGCGGAAACGTTCGTAGATCGCCGGATTGTCGCCCTTCATGTCGTTCGCCCAGCCGGCAAGCAGGCTGACGGGATCGGGGTGGATGAGCGAGAGCGCCACGAGATTGAAGCCCGAACCGAGCAGCACGGCCTTCGGCTCTGCCGGAATGGTGACCTTGCGGCCGATGGCGTCCGTGACGGTCAGCGGATAGCGGACCTCGGCGCGGGCCGGCAGGACGACAAGCAGGAAGGCGGCGGCGAGGAGGGCGGCAAGGCGCATGATCATTGTTTTCTCAATTCCGGGAGGGCACAAAGTTCGCCGCAGCCCGGAATGCCGGGCAGCATGTAGCGCAGGCAGCAGACCTTGCGGCGACAGTGGACGGCGCCTTCCTCCCTCTCGTGACGCAGGCAGCCGTGGAAGGGGTTGCGGCTGCCGTTGCCGAGCAGCGGGCAGTCGAAGAGCGGGCGCGACGGCCAGTAGTCGTCGCCGTCCGCCGGCGCGCGGTCCGTCACGTTGAAGGCATAGTCGATATAGACGGCGGCATTGTTCCAGGCGAGCTTCGGCGCGATGCCGGACTTTTCCTTGAGGACGGCGACGGCGCGGGAAAGATGGCAATCCACCAGCGGCGTCACGACGTCGAGAAGATCCTCGCCCTCGCTCCAGTCACCCTCGTGCGGCAGGCCGAAGGCGCGGGGAAGCCCGTCCTCGCCGAGCGCGATGGTCATCTCGTCGAAGGCGACGGGCAGGCGCGTTTCCGCCCGCCGCGCCACGACATAGGGAATGGTCAGCGCCGAGAAATAATAGAGCGACCAGAAGGACGCGGCCGCCCGCCGGTCCACCTGGCCGTGGCTTTCCGCATAGCGGTCCAGCGTCTTGGAAAACCCGTCCCCCTCGAGGAAATCCCCGAGCGGCACGGCGTTCTCGAGGTCCGCCGAGAGCATCATCTTCTCGCCGCACCAGGCATGCTCGCCGGAAAAGACCGCCTTCAGGCCCTGCGGCCGGAAAGCGGTCTCACCGTCCCGGGAGGAGATGGTCGTCAAGGCCTCACCACGTATATTTCAAGGTGCCGATGATCGTGCGGCCCTGGTCCCGGTAGCAATAGCCGGAAGAGCAGACCGTGCCGCGGCGGTTGAACAGGTTGGTCGCGTTGATCTGCAGCTTTAGGCCTTCGTATTCCTTGTCGATCGCCGCGAAATCGAAGTCGATCGCGGCATCGACGAAGGCGCGCGAACCGTTCTTGGCCGAGTTGTCGTCGCCGGTATAGCTGGAGCCGAGGAAGCGCACGCCCGCGCCCAGGCCGAGGCCGTAGAACGGGCCGTCCTCCGGCATGTCGTAGTGCCCCCAGAGCGAGGCCATGTGGCGCGGGATGGAGGAGATGTCGTTATCGACGGTGCCGTCCGGGCCGTCGAGGATCTTCGCCTGCGTGTAGGTGTAGGAGGCGATCAGCGACAGGCCGTTGTCGAGGCTGGTCGTGGCTTCGAGTTCCACACCGCGCGAGCGCAGCTCGCCGCGCTGCACGAGGATGTTCTTCATCGTGCCGCCGACATTCTCGTAGCTGTAGTAGAGGCTGTCCGTCTGGTCGATGTCGAAGAGCGCGGCCGTCAGCAGCACATTCGCATCGGGCAGCAGATACTTGACGCCGATTTCCTTCTGCTCGCTTTCCGTCGGCTTGAACGGCAGGTGCGTCTGCTCGCTGACGCCGGCATTCGGCAGGAAGGCCGTCGAGTAGCTCGCATAGGGCGTGATGCCCCATTCGGTCTCGTAGGTCACGCCGGCGCGCCAGCTAAAGGCCCGGTCGCGCTGCTCCGTCGTGGTCACGGCGCCGGTCGCCAGGTCCGTGCTGTCGGTATCGGAATTGGCCCAGTCGTAGCGGCCGCCGAGCGTGAAGGTGAGCGCGTCGTAACGGATCTGGTCCTGCGTGTAGATACCGGTGTTCAACTGGTTCTGCACGTCCTTGGTCTGGAAGGCGATGGGCGAGACCGGGCGGCTGGCCGTCGGATTGTTGATATCGTAGGGCGGGGCGACGCCGTAGCCGTTGAGGGATTTCCAGTAGACCTTGGTGAAGTCGATGCCGGTCAGCAGCGTGTGGTCGAGCGGGCCGGTGGAGAACTTCGCCTCGATCTGGTTGTCGAGATTGTAGGCGTTGAGCCATTCCTCGAACGTGCCGGCATCGCTGTCGATCAGGGTGCCGTCGAGTGCGTTGGGTTCGCTGAGGAATGCCCAGTCGGCATCGATGTTGAGGCGCGAGACGCGGGCGTTCTGGCGGAAGACGAACGTATCGTTCAGCCGGTGCTCGAATTCATAGCCGATGCGGCCCTGGTTCTGGATGGAGTCGTTGTAGTCCGGGTTGCCGCCGAAGATATCGGTCACTTCCCCGGTTGCCGGGTCGTTGTAATAGGCGGCGGTGCCGCCGGTCTTGGTGCGGGAATATTCGCCGAGGATCGTGAGGCGCGTATCCTCGTCCGGCTTCCAGGTGAAGGCCGGCGCGATGTAGATGCGGTTGTCGGGCACGCCGACCTGCTCGGTGTCGGCGTCGCGGAAGAGGCCGGTCAGGCGATAGTAGACGGGGTCCTCGTCGTTGACGGGGCCGGAAAGGTCGAACTGGCCCTGATAACGGTCATGGTTGCCGTACTGAACCTGAACCTCGCGCAGCGCCTCTTCCGTCGGGCGCTTGCTGATGAGGTTGTAGAGGCCGCCGGGGCCCGAGGCGCCATAGAGCGCGGAGGAGGGGCCGCGAAGGATCGAGACGCCCTCGATGCCGTAGGGCTCCGTCTTGAAGATGGACGAGCCCGTGCCCGGCTGGCGCAGGTTGTCGCGGAAAATGCCGCTATAGGTCACGTCGAAGCCGCGCACGGTGAAGGAATCGAAACGCGGATCGAAGCCGAATGCGCCGACGCGCGTGCCGGGCGTATAGGAGAGCGTGTCGAGCAGGTTCTGCGGATTGCGGTCTTCGAGCTGGTCCTTGGTGACCGACGAGATGGACTGCGGCGTCTGGACGAAGGGCGTGTCGGTCTTGGCGCCGGTGGCGCTGCTCTTGCCGACATAGCCGTCGGCCTTGATCACGCCCCCGCTGCCGCCGTCGACGATGATGTCCTCGAGAACCGTGGCGCCGCCGACCGTCGTCGCGGGCGTGGTCTCCTGCGCCATTGCAACGGCGGCGAGGGTGAGGAAGGAAGTGCCGGCGAGGGCGATGCGGAGGCTGTGGGATAGGGGCATTCGGAACGGCTTTCTATGCGGAGCGGAATAAGATGACTTATTCCATCATGTTTATGCTGCCGCAATATATTCATGACTATTGTCGTCATGTTTATGCCGTAGTTGCGCCATTGCCACAGTTGGATTCATGGCGACTGCAGGGCAGGCCCGGCCGTTTGCGCCTCTCACGTAAGCCGGCCGGGTTTATCGGGTGGGAATAGGGTGTTCCGCGGCGGGGGTTACATGACGGCGCCGATCTGCCAGGGGACGAACTCGTTGCGGCCGTAGCCGAGCAGTTCGGATTTCGACGGCCTGCCGGAGGAAATGGCGAGGATCGCCTCGAAGATCTCGCGGCCCTTCACCTCCAGCGGCACGCCGTCGATGACGTCGCCACAGTTGATGTCCATGTCGTCGGTCATGCGAGCATAGAGTTCGTTGTTGGTGGCGAGCTTGATCGAGGGCACGGGCTTGCAGCCGTAGGCCGAGCCGCGGCCCGTGGTGAAGCAGAGGACGTTCGCGCCGCCCGCCACCTGGCCCGTCGCCGCCACGGGGTCGTAGCCGGGCGTGTCCATATAGACGAAGCCCTTGCGGTCGATGCGCTCGGCATAGCGGTAGACGCCGCGCAGCGTCGAGGTGCCGCCCTTGGCGACGGCGCCGAGCGATTTTTCGAGGATGGTCGTGAGGCCGCCGGCCTTGTTGCCGGGGGAGGGGTTGTTGTTCATCTCGCCGCCGTTGCGACTGGTGTACTCTTCCCACCAGTGGATGAGATCGACGATCTTCTGCCCCACCTCGGCGCTCTCGGCGCGGCGGGTGAGCAGGTGTTCGGCGCCGTAGATCTCCGGCGTCTCGGAAAGGATCGCCGTGCCGCCCTGGCGCACCAGCATGTCGGCGGCAAAACCGAGCGCCGGGTTGGCGGTGAGGCCCGAATAGCCGTCCGAGCCGCCGCATTGCAGGGCGAGCGTCAGTTCGGCAGCGGAGATCGGCTCACGCTTCGAGCGCGCCGCGAAGGGCAGCATCTCGCGAACGCGTGCCACGCCCGCCTCGACCGCCTTGCGCGTGCCGCCGATCTCCTGGATCGTCAGCGACTGGAAATGGTCGCCCTCGGCGATGCCGTAGGTGTCCTTCATGCGCGGGATCTGGAAGACCTCGCAGCCGAGGCCGACGAGGAGCACCGCGGCGAAGTTCGGGTGGCTGGCATAGCCCCATTGGGTGCGCGAGAGTACGTCGAAGGCTTCGCCCCGGCCGGCCATGCCGCAGCCCTGTCCGTGCGGCAGCGGAACGATGCCGTCGATGCCCGGATAGTCGGCAAGGATGCCGGAGCGGTTGATCTCGTCGGCGACATAGTCGACGACGGTGGCCGAACAGTTCACCGAGGAGAGGATGCCGATATAGTTGCGCGTGCCGGCGCGGCCATCGGCGCGCCGGTAGCCATCGAAGAAGGCGGGCGTCTCATCGGCGCGCGGGCCTTCCGGCGGACGGGCCTCGCTCGCGAAGGCATAGTCGCGGTCGAAGTCCTCGCCCATGGTGACGTTCTTCTCGTGCACCCAGTCGCCGGGCTCGATATCGGCGCTGGCAAAGCCGATCACCTGGCCGAACTTGCGGATCGGCTCGCCCGTCGCGATGAAGCGGCTCGCCGTCTTGTGGCCGCGCGGCACGCGGGCGCGGGTGACGACCTCGCCCTCCACGGCGCTTCCGGCCGGCAGGTCGGCGATCGCCACGACGATATTGTCCTCGGGGTTGAGACGCAGCGTCTTCTTTACGTTCATGGCATCAGACCTCCAGGATGGCCTTGATCACGCCCGCCTCGGGGCGGGCCCATTCTACCAGCAATGCGGCGCCGTCTTCCAGGCGGCCGCGATGGGTGTTGAGTGCGCGGGTCGGCACCTTGCCGGCCTCGATCTGCCGCACCACCTCGGCGAAATCGTCGGGCTGGGCGTTGCGGCTCGCAAAAAGCGTCGCCTCGCGCTTGTGGAATTCCGGGTCGGAGAAGGTGATGTCCTGCCGCACGACGGAGAGCAGGACATAGCGCGCGCCGTGCGCGAGGAAGCCGAAGCCGCGCTCGATGGGGCCGGCATTGCCAGTGGCGTCGATCACCACGTCGAAGCCGTCGCCGCCGGTGAGGCGGTTCACCTCCGCCTCGGCGGAGGCGTCGGCGAGCAGCGTGGCGTTCGCGCCGAGCCGGTCGGCGGCGAAGGCGAGGCGGTCTGTGCGCGTGTCCATGACGGTGACGTTCGCGCCGCGCGCCTTGGCGAAGATGATCGCCGACATGCCGATGGGGCCGGAGCCGGTGACGAGCACGCGGTCGGCGGCACCGATATTGCCGCGCTTGACGCCGTGCGCGCCGATGGCGAGGAACTCGATCATCGCGGCGTCTTCCAGCGCGATGTTGCCGGTCGGAACGACATTGCTTTCGGGCACCGATACATAGTCGGCCATGCCGCCGTCGCAATGGACACCGAGCACGCGGATCGACTGGCAGGCATTGGTGAGGCCCTTGCGGCAGGCGTGGCATTTCCCGCAGGAGAGATAGGGGACGATATAGACGGGTTCGCCCGCCTTGAGGCGGCTGCCCTCGGGCGCCTCCTCGACCGTGCCGGAGAGCTCGTGGCCCATGACGCGCGGATATTCCAGGAAGGGGTGCTTGCCGGCGAAGATGTGGAAGTCCGTGCCGCAGATGCCGACATGGCGGATGCGCACGAGAACCTCGCCCTCGCCGCGCACGGGCGCCGGGCGGGAGACGAGGGAGAGGCGGCCGGGTTCTTCGCAGAGAAGCGCTTTCATGGGGTCCTGTCCTTGGGGGGTATGGAGAGCGGCCGCGCACCGGCCGCTCCGGTATGTCGAAGAGGCCCCTCATCCCGCTGCCGCGACCTTCTCCCCGCAAGCGGGGAGAAGGAGCGTGGCGCACCGCCTTCCCGATTTCAGGAAGCCTTCGCCGCGTTCACGGGGAGAAGGTCGCGGCAGCGGGATGAGGCGCATTGCGGGGCGGCCCGCACGGCCGCCCCGTCCTTTCGTCAGGGCTTCGGCATTTCGGCCGGCAGGTCGACGTTGTTGTACTTCTTGTAGATCGCGTTCAGCTTGCCGTTGGCAAGGTCCGTCTTGACCCAGTCGTTGATCGCCGCCTTCAGCGCGTCCTCGCCCTTGCGCAGGCCGACGGCGTAGGGGTTGACCTTGAGCACGAACTTGACCTCCAGCGGGTCGTTCGTGCGCCGCTCGTTGACGGCGTTCATGATCTGCGGGGCGGAGATCATGATGTTGTTCTGATCGGAGACGAGCGCGGTCACGAGCGTCGCGTCGTCGTCGTAGCGCACGATGTTGGCGTCCTTCGCCTGGGTTGTGGCTTCCTTGTCGTTGGTGGTGCCGCGGGTGGTGGCGACGTCCTTGCCCTTCAGGTCCTCGACGCTCTTGATGTCGACGTCCTTCGGCGCGGCGGCGATGACCTGGATGACGCCGTGCGGATCGGCGAAGTCGATCACCTGCTTGCGTTCCTCGCTGATGGAGAGCGAGGCGACGACGACGTCGGCCTTGTTGGTGAGCAGGAACGGGATGCGGTTCGGGCTCGTCACCTCGACGATCTCGAGCTTGACGCCGAGATGGTCGGCGAGGAGTTTCGCGCTTTCCACTTCCGAGCCGGTCGGCTGCATGTTGGCGTCCTGCATGCCGAAGGGCGGCGAGCCGAGGTCGATGGCGGCGCGCAGCGTGCCGCGGGCCTTGATGTCGTCGAGCGCGTCGGCAAAGGCAAGCGCCGGCATGGCTGCCAGGACCGTGAGCGCCAGGGCGCTGGTCATCAGGGTTCTGCGTTTCATGTCTATCTCCTCCTTGAGACGTTGCGATGGGTCAAAGGTCGTTGCTGAGGAACTCGGTGAGTTCCTTCGTCTGCGGGTCGGCGAGCATCGCGCCGGGGCCGGTCTCCCAGACCTTGCCCTGATGCATGAAGATCACCTTGCTCGCGACCTTGCGGGCGAAGGCCATCTCGTGGGTGACGAGGATCATGCTCATGCCGCCGCGGGCGAGGTCCTCCATGACGCGCAGCACCTCGCCGGTGAGCTGCGGGTCGAGCGCCGAGGTCACCTCGTCGAACAGCATCAGCTTCGGCTGCATGGCGAGCGAGCGGGCGATGGCGACGCGCTGCTGCTGGCCGCCGGAAAGCTGCTCGGGGTAATTGTCGGCCTTTTCGGCAAGGCCCACCTTCGCCAGCACCTCTTCGGCGAGCCGGCGCGCCTCGGCCTTGCCCATGTCCTTCACGCAGGTCGGGGCGAGCATGATGTTCTGCGCCACCGTCAGGTGCGGGAAGAGGTTGTAGCTCTGGAAGACGATGCCGACGTCGCGGCGAAGCGCCCGCCGGTCGAGTTCCGGATCGTGAACCTTGTGGCCGCACACGACGATCTCGCCGCTGTCGATGGTCTCCAGCGCGTTGATGCAGCGCAGCGCCGTCGATTTGCCGGAGCCCGATGCGCCGATCACCGCGACCACTTCGCCGGCGGCGACGTCGAAGCTGACCCCCTTGAGGACCTGCAGGGCCCCGAAGCTCTTGTGCACATTGCTGAGGCTAACGACGGCCGGCATTGAGTTTCCTTTCCAGGCTGCGGCTCCAGGCCGAGAGGGGGTAGCAGATGACGAAGTAGAAGGCGGCGACGACGATGAACACCGTGAAGGGCTCGAAGATCGTGTTGTTGACCAGCTTGCCGGCCTGGGCGAGCTCGACGAAGCCGACGACCGAGGCGAGCGAGGTGTTCTTGACGATCTGCACGAGGAAGCCGACCGTCGGGGCCGTCGCGATGCGCATGGCCTGCGGCAGGATCACCCGCACCATGCGCTGCCAGCGGGTGAGCGCCAGGCATTCGGCCGCCTCCCACTGGGTCTTCGGCACGGATTCGAGGCACCCGCGCCAGATCTCCGCGAGGAAGGCGGAGGAATAGACGACGAGCCCGAAGCCGGCGGCGACGATGGCCGGCAGGCTGTCGAAGCCGACGACCGCAAGGCCGAAATAGAA
>CBIMFD010000058.1:0-15473 GCA_966243085.1 uncultured Shinella sp. | reverse complement strand
CACCAGACGGGCGGCGAGGTCATCATCACCATCAAGGACGACGGGCGCGGCATCAACCGGGACCGCGTGCGCGCCAAGGCGGAGGCCTCCGGCCTTATCCAGCCGGGCGCGATGCTGATGGACCAGGAACTGCTGCAGCTCATCTTCCAGCCCGGCTTTTCCACCGCCCAGACGGTCACCAACCTTTCCGGCCGCGGCGTCGGCATGGACGTGGTGAAGAAGACGGTGGAGGCGTTGCGCGGAGCTATCGACATCACCAGCAAGCCGGGCAACGGCTCGGAGGTCTCGCTGCGCATTCCGCTGACGCTCGCCATCATCGACGGCCTGCTCGTGCGCGTCGGGCAGGGATGCTACGTCATCCCGCTCTCGGCGGTCGAGGAATGCCTGGAACTCTCGCTCGAGGACGACCTGCGCTCGCGCGGGCGCTCCTTCATCTCGCTGCGCGACAGCCTCGTGCCCTTCCTGAGGTTGCGCGAACTCTTCCGTACCGGCACCGAGCCCGATCCGCACCAGAAGGTGGTCGTCATCTCGACGGGCGCCGAGCGGGTGGGCCTCGTCGTCGACCAGATCATCGGCGACCACCAGACGGTCATCAAATCCATGTCCAAGCTGCACCATGACGTCGCCACCTTCTCGGGCGCGACCATCCTCGGGGACGGCAGCGTCGCGCTGATCCTCGACGTCACCCACCTGGTCGCAGCCGGCCAGCACCAGGAGGCGCAATTGCGCGCGGCAGGATGAGCGAAGCAGCACGGAAAATCGACTACGACGCGATCTGGGGCGAGGAGGAAGACCTGTCCGTCCTCACCTTCAACCTCAACGGCGAGACCTTCGCCATCGAGGCGATCGTGGTGCAGGAAATCCTCGACCTTCTGCCGGAAACCCACGTTCCCGGCAGCAAACCCTTCGTTTCCAGCGTCATCAACTTCCGCGGCAAGGTGATCCCGCTCGCCGACATCCGCCTCGCCTTCGGCATGGACGCGACGGAAGCCACCATCGACAGCCGCATCATCGTCATCGAGCTCGACCTCGACGACGAACCGACGCTGATCGGCATCCGCACCGACAAGGTCAACGAAGTCACCATGCTTCCGCGCCTTGCCAGCGAAGCGCCGCCGAGCGTGGGCATGCGCTGGCGTGCCGACTACATAAGCTGCCTCGTCAAGCGCGGCGGCGAATTCATCATCGTCCCGAACCTGCACGCGATCTTCTCCTCGAGAAAAGACCGCGCCGGCACGGCCCAAGCGCCGAACTAGGCACCCAGGAGAGACCCATGCGCTTTACCATCAAACTCAAGCTGTTTCTGGCTTTCGGCTTCATCATGGCCATCCTGGCGGGCACCGCCGGCTATGGGATCGTGAACCTCGGCGGCCTCAACGACACGCTCGGCCACGTCATCACGGGACCGGCCGCGCGCCTCAGCCTCGCGCAGGAACTCAACATCCTGCAGCTCCAGCAGATCCGCCAGCAGAAGAACATGCTTTCGGCGACGAGCACCGGCGAGACGAACAAGTATATCGCGGTCAGCGACAAGGCCCGCGCCGATTTCGATACCGCCTTCCAGGAAGTGACGGCGAAGGCGACCGAGCAGGGCAAGGCCTTCTGGACCAAGCTTGGCACGCTCACCACCCGCTTCCGCCAGCAGGATGACCGCGTCCGCAGCCTGATGCTGACGGGCGATGCGGCAGGGGCCTTGCGCGTTTCCATATCGGAAGCCCGTACGGTCGCCACCGACATCGACGCCGTGCTCGCCGAAGTCGTCGAACTCGAGCATTCCCGCCTTCAGGAATCCGACGACCTGGCCGAGGCGCAGTATGCCAGCACCCGCACGATCATGATCGCCGTCGCGTCCATCGCGTTCGTGATCGCCGGCACCGCCGCCTTCTGGATCGTCCTGTCCATCAACCGCGGCCTCGGCCGGGCCGTCGGCGCCGTGCAGAACGTGGCGGACGGCGACCTCTCGCGTTTTGCCGACATCACCAGCCGCGACGAGATCGGCGATCTGCTGGGCCACGTCAACACGATGATCGAGCGCCTGCGCGGCGTCGTCGCCGACGCGCTTTCGGCATCCGACAACGTCTCCTCCGGTAGCCAGGAACTCTCGGCGAGCTCCGAGCAGCTCTCGCAGGGCGCGACGGAACAGGCTTCTTCGGCCGAAGAGGCGTCCGCCTCGATGGAGGAAATGGCCTCCAACATCAAGCAGAACGCCGACAACGCCGCCCAGACCGAGAAGATCGCCCGCCAGTCGGCCAAGGATGCCGAGGCATCCGGCGAAGCGGTCGGCCGCGCCGTGGGCGCCATGCGCACGATCGCGGAGAAGATTTCCATCGTCCAGGAGATCGCCCGCCAGACGGACCTTCTCGCCCTCAACGCCGCCGTGGAAGCGGCCCGTGCCGGCGAGCACGGCAAGGGCTTTGCCGTCGTCGCCTCGGAAGTGCGCAAGCTTGCCGAGCGCAGCCAGGCGGCCGCCGCCGAGATCAGCACGCTTTCCGGCCAGACGGTCTCCGTCGCGACGGAAGCCGGCGACATGCTGAACCGGCTGGTGCCGGACATCCGCAAGACCGCCGAACTGGTCTCGGAAATTTCCGCAGCCTGCCGCGAGCAGGATATCGGCGCCTCGCAGATCAACGAAGCGATCCAGCAGCTCGACAAGGTGACCCAGCAGAACGCCGGCGCCTCGGAAGAAATGTCGGCGACCTCGGAAGAACTCGCCGCCCAGGCCGAGGAACTCCAGGCCTCCATCGCCTTCTTCCGCGTCGATAATACCGCAGCCACCCGGAAGGAGGCGAACCACGCCGACAAGCTTCGCGCCACCGCCGCGAAGATGGCGGCGCCCGCCCCCGTCAAGCGCCCTGCCGCCGCGCAGGCCCAGCGCCCGGCGCCGGCGACCGCCAAGATGGCACGCGGCAACGGCTTTGCCCTCGACATGTCGATGGGCGGCCCGGACGCCGACGACGCGGACTTCCGCGAAAGCGCCTGATCATCGTTGCGGCGCGCCGCAACGGGCGCGCCGCACAAGAACTCCGGCGCATGTAAGCGCCGGCAAAAGGGCTGCACGGCAGCCCGCGGAAGGGTGAGTGTATCGGTCTTCGCGCATCTTGGCGTGCCGCATCGGCGGCCGCCTGCCCCCACCATATTGGCATCTGCGACTAACGGAGACCCTCCAAATGCGCCTTACGATTAAACTGAAGCTGGCGATTGCTTTCGGCGTCATCATCCTGATGATGGCCGGCACGTCCCTTTACGCGATCATCAGCCTCTCGTCGCTTAATCAGTCCATCACGGACATAATCGCCGGCCCTGCCGCTCGACTGGAAGCCGCGCAAAATCTCGGCAATACCCAGCTTCGTCTCGCCCGCGCTCAGATGAACCTTGCGACGACCACCAACACGCGGGACATCGCCACCTTCATCGACGCAAGCAATCGCAACCGTCAGCGGTTTACAGAGACCGTCGACTGGCTGATCAATGCTTCGTCGACCGAGGCCGGCAAGGAACAATGGCGTGCGGTGAAAAAGCAGGGGGAAGCCCTTACCCATGTCGACGACCAGGTACGCAGCGCGATCAACAGCGGCAACTCCGCCGAAGCCATCAGGCTGGTGACGGGCGAAGGCCGCCGCGTCATGGACGAGATCGAAGAAACCATCAATGCGCGCGTCGAAGACAACAAGGCGCAGATGACGGAAGCCGACCACCAGACCAGCAGTCAATACGTAACGACCCGGAACCTCATTCTGATGATCTCCGGCGTCGCCCTTGTGCTCGCCGTCGGCGCCGCCACCTGGATCGCGTTCGGCATCAACAACGGCCTCAAGAAGATCCGTGACGTCGCCGAAGCCGTCGCCGTCGGCGATCTCGACAAGAGTGTCGAAGTCAAGACGAACGACGAGATCAAGGACCTTGTCGACACGATCAACGTGATGACCGGCAACCTGCGCAACACGGCCACCATCGCCGACCAGATCGCCAACGGCGACCTCACCGTCACGCCGAAGCCGCTTTCCGAAAAGGATACGCTCGGCCTGTCGCTGGAAAGCATGGTCGAGCGCCTGCGCGGCGTCGTCTCCGACGCGCTTTCGGCCGCCAACAACGTCTCCTCCGGCAGCCAGGAACTCTCGGCGAGCTCCGAGCAGCTCTCGCAGGGCGCGACGGAACAGGCTTCTTCGGCCGAAGAGGCGTCCGCCTCGATGGAGGAAATGGCCTCCAACATCAAGCAGAACGCCGACAACGCCGCCCAGACCGAGAAGATCGCCCGCCAGTCGGCCAAGGATGCCGAGGCATCCGGCGAAGCGGTCGGCCGCGCCGTGGGCGCCATGCGCACGATCGCGGAGAAGATTTCCATCGTCCAGGAGATCGCCCGCCAGACGGACCTTCTCGCCCTCAACGCCGCCGTGGAAGCGGCCCGTGCCGGCGAGCACGGCAAGGGCTTTGCCGTCGTCGCCTCGGAAGTGCGCAAGCTTGCCGAGCGCAGCCAGGCGGCCGCCGCCGAGATCAGCACGCTTTCCGGCCAGACGGTCTCCGTCGCGACGGAAGCCGGCGACATGCTGAACCGGCTGGTGCCGGACATCCGCAAGACCGCCGAACTGGTCTCGGAAATTTCCGCAGCCTGCCGCGAGCAGGATATCGGCGCCTCGCAGATCAACGAAGCGATCCAGCAGCTCGACAAGGTGACCCAGCAGAACGCCGGCGCCTCGGAAGAAATGTCCGGCACGTCGGAGGAACTCGCCGCCCAGGCCGAGGAACTCCAGACCTCCATCGCCTTCTTCCGCGTCGACCGCGCCTCCGGCGCTCCGGTCGCAGCCCAGCACCGCCCGGCGCCCCATGCCGCGCGCCCGGCCGCAAAACCCGTCGCCTCGGCCGCTCGCAAGTCCGACAACAGCGTCAGTGCCCAGCAGGCCCGCGCCCGCGGCTTCGCCCTCGACATGTCGATGGGCGGCCCGGATGCCGACGACGCAGATTTCAGGGAAAGCGCTTGATCATGGCCGGCACGTCCTCCGAATCCCAGTACGTCACCTTCTCGCTCGACAACGAGGTCTTCGCGGTCCCCGTCTCGGTCGTGCGCGAAATCCTCGACCATGAGGAAGCCTTCAAGATCCCGCACGGACCGGACTACCTGCTGGGGCTTCGGGACGTGCGCGGCCAGGGCGTGCCGGTCATCGACCTGCGCCTTCGCCTCGGCATGTCGAGGACCGAGAAGACCCCGCACACGCGGGCTCTGGTGCTCGACGTGCCGATGGCCGAGAAGATCCTCACCCTCGGCCTCGTCGCCGACCGGGTCTACGAGGTCGTTCCGTTCCGGAACGACGAGATCGAGGGCGCGCCGGACATCGGCGTGCGCTGGCCCTCCGACTATATTGCAGGGGTTGTGCGCCGCAACGGGGGCTTCGTCGTCATCGTCGATCTTGCGCGGCTCTTCTCCGGCGCGGAAATGGCGATGATGGGTTCGGCGGGCCGCCTCGCCGCCACCGCATAGACCAGGAGAACGGGTGTGGGAGCAGCACTACGGGCGCAGGTGAACGAAGACGGTCTGAGCAGCCGGAATTTCGACGCCCTGTCGCGCTATATCTACGACTATAGCGGCATCAAGATGCCGATCACCAAGCTGACGATGCTGGAGGGCCGCTTGCGGCGGCGCCTCAGGGCGACCGGCATTCCCAGCTTCAATGCCTATTGCGACTATCTCTTCAAGCATGGCGGCATCGAGAAGGAGGCGATCTTCCTCATCGACGCCGTGACGACGAACAAGACGGACTTCTTCCGGGAACCCAAGCATTTCGAGTTCATGGAACAGGTCGGCCTGCCCGAGCTCGCGGCGGCCGGGCACAGACGGCTGCGCCTGTGGAGCGCCGCCTGCTCCATCGGCGCCGAGCCCTATACGATGGCGATGGTGATGCAGGATTTCGTCGAGAGCCGGTCGGGCTTCGACTATCGCATCCTCGCCACGGACCTTTCGACGGACGTGCTTGCCGCCGCCCGCCGCGGCGTCTATCCGCGCGACATGATCCAGCCGGTGCCGCCGGAGGTGCAGCGGCGCCATGTGATGGTCTCGCGCGATTCCGAGCGGGGCGAGGTGCGTATCCATCCGCGCCTGCGCTCCACCATCGGCTTTGCCCGCATGAACCTCATGGACAGCGCCTACAGGGTGGGCGAACCGATGCACATGATCTTCTGCCGCAACGTGCTCATCTATTTCGACAAGCCAACGCAAGCGAGGGTCCTGTCGCGGCTGTGCGACTGCCTTGCCCCCGGCGGCTTCCTCTATGTGGGCCATTCCGAAACGGTCACCGGCATCGCCCTGCCGGTGCGCCAGGTCGCCAACACGGTTTTCAAGAAGATCTGAATGCCCCTGCCCGGCAAGAAAATCCGCGTTCTCATCATCGACGACTCGGCGAGCGTGCGCCAGGCGCTGACCCATGTTCTGGAGGAGGATCCGGAGATCGAGGTAATGGGCGCGGCCTCCGATCCCTTCATGGCGGCGAGGAAGATCCAGGAGGAGATTCCCGACGTCATCACGCTCGACGTGGAAATGCCGCGCATGGACGGCATCACCTTCCTGCGCAAGATCATGTCGCAGCGGCCGATCCCCGTCGTCATGTGCTCCTCGCTGACCGAGGAGGGTTCCGAAACGCTGATGCAGGCGCTGGAAGCCGGCGCCGTCGATATCATCCTCAAGCCGAAGATCGGCGCGGCCGATCACCTCGCCGAATCGGGCATGCGCATCCGCGAGGCGGTGAAGGGCGCGGCCGTCGCCCGGCTCGGCGCGAACCGGCGCGCCGCCGCCGCGAGCACGACGAGCGCGAAACTCACCGCCGATGCCGTGCTGCCGCCGCCGACCGGCCGCGCCATGGCCAAGACGACCGAGATGGTCGCCTGCATCGGCGCCTCGACGGGCGGCACGGAGGCGCTGCGCGTGCTGCTGGAGCAGTTGCCGGCCAATGCCCCCGGCATCGTCATCGTCCAGCACATGCCGGAAAAGTTCACCGCGGCCTTCGCCAAGCGGCTCAACAGCCTCTGCGAAATGGAAATCAAGGAAGCCGTGCACGGCGATCCCGTGCTGCGCGGGCATGTGCTGATCGCGCCCGGCGACCGCCACATGATGCTGGAGCGGCAGGGTGCGCGCTACCATGTCGCGGTGCGCGAAGGCCCCCTCGTCTCGCGCCACCGGCCTTCCGTCGACGTGCTCTTCCGCTCCGCCGCCCGCGCGGCCGGCGGCAATGCCATGGGCGTCATCATGACCGGCATGGGCGACGACGGCGCGCGCGGCATGGCCGAGATGCGCCAGGCCGGCGCCTATACCGTGGCGCAGGACGAGGCCTCCTCCGTCGTTTTCGGCATGCCCAAGGAAGCGATCGCCCATGGCGGGGTCGACAAGATCCTGCCGCTCGACCAGATCGCCCGGGAAATCCTTGCCGCAGACCGGCGCCGATAGGTATTTTCACCGACTGTTAACCATGATTGGCGAGGATGGGAGCGCACCATGCAGGGTGTTTCCGCCTGAGCGATGACCGGCTCACCAACCATCCGGGGAGCCCTATGCCCGTCATCACCTTCGCCAACACCAAGGGCGGCGCCGGCAAGACAACCGCCGTGCTGCTGCTCGCCACCGAGCTCGCCCGCCTCGGCTTCCGCGTCTCGGTGCTCGACGCCGACCCGCAGCACTGGATCACCCGTTGGCACGAGAATTCCGGTAGCCTCGTCGGAAGCCGCCTTTCCGTCGTTCCCTATGTCACCATGAGCACGATCGACCGGCAGGTGGCCGAGGAGAAGGCCCGCGCCGATTTCGTGCTCGTCGACCTGCCCGGCTCGCGCAGCTCGCTGCTCGCCAAGGCCGTCGGCCATGCCGATTATGTGCTGATCCCCGTGCAGGGCTCGGCCATGGACGCGCAGGGCGGCGCCAACGTCATCGAACTGCTGCAATATCTGGAAGACAAGGCCGATATCCGCATCCGCCATTCCGTCGTGCTCACCCGCGTCAACTCGATGGTGACGACCCGCGCCATGCAGGCGGTGAAGGACCTGCTCGCCGCGCGGCGCGTGCACCTGCTCGAAACGCCGATCATCGAGCGCGCCGCCTTCCGCGACATCTTCGGCTGCGCCGGCTCGCTCTATTCGATGGATGCAAAACGCATCAGCAACCTCGACAAGGCGCAGGAGAACGCCCGCGCGCTGGCACTGGAAGTGCTGCGGCAGATCCCTGCTGCCATCCGCCAGTCGGAAAAGACGCCGTTGAGATACGTCGCCTGAGGCGATTCACATTCCCCGCGATATGCCGCCCGGGCCTGCCCCGGGCATCCGCCATTCTGCGCGCACGCCGCACGGCCGCCGGGTCCAACCCGCCGCTGCCGCTCTGTGTTCTCATAGGGAAAATCTGGTCCTGAAATGGAAAAGCCTGCCGCGGGAGGAGGAGGCGGCAGGCTTTCCGATAGAACCGAATGGCGACTGGGAGGAGGAGTGTCGCCATTCCCGCAGTCGGCCTTGGGAGGAGGAGTAGACCTTCTGCAACATCGAAACTCCGTGGGAGGAGGTACGTTGTTTCGATAAGTATGACTATACGCGATTCCTGATCATTTCATAGGCATCGTTTTGCAAAGCAGCTATGCGCTATGCGCTTGGCGTATGCCTCGATCGCGCCGGAGCGGCTTTGTCGGTCTTTGTTTCTTCGCACATGCGAAAACGCCCGCCGGATGGCGGGCGTTCCAGAAATTGCCGGTTTGCGGCGTATCGGCTCAGAAGCCGACGGCAGCGCGGGCGACAGCCTTGATCTGCGAGCGCTCGATGCCCAGATCGCTGAGTTCGCGGGTGGTCATGCGATCGAGTTCGCTGATGGTCTGACGGTACTTGCGCCAATTGTTGAAGGAACGTGCCATGTTCATGATGATCCCCTTTCCTGAGGCTCTCTGTTCGGCACCGATCCGTGGCGCCGCGTCTTTCGATGGGTGCGTTATACGCCGATGCTGCGATGCGAAACAGCGCCAAGTCGGCACGTCACCCATGCAATTGATGCATGGGTGACGCCCCTTCCCATTCAACCTGCGAGCAGTACCCAGCCCATGCCGGCGAGCGCCGACAGGCCGAGCGTCGGGAGCACCGACATGCCGAGGCGGAAGAGCGCGAAGGCTGCGGCCGCGGCAAGAAGAGCCGAGGGCAGAACGACGGTCGTGACGACCGGCACCTCGATACGGAACGGCCCGGCGGCAAGCACCGCCACCTCGGCAAACAGGGTGTGCGCGGCGAACCAGACGGCGAGGTTGAGGATGACGCCGACCACGGCGGCGGTGATCGCCGACATGGCGCCCGAGAGCGCCGCATTGCCCCGCAGCCGCTCAATGAAGGGCGCGCCAAGGAATATCCAGAGGAAGCAGGGCACGAAGGTGACCCAGGTGGTGAGGATCGCGGCAAGCGTCGCGGCCGTCAGCGGATCGAGCGCGCCGGGATCGCGGTAGGCGCCGAGGAAGCCGACGAACTGCAGCACCATGATGAGCGGGCCCGGCGTCGTCTCGGCCATGCCGAGCCCGTCGAGCATCTCGCCCGCCCGCAGCCAGCCATACTGCTGCACGGCCTCCTGCGCGACATAGGCAAGGGCCGCATAGGCCCCGCCGAAGGTGGCGACGGCCATCTTGCTGAAGAAGATGCCGATGTCCGAAAAGACATTTCCGGTGCCCGCGAACAGCCGGACCAGGATCACCGGCCCCAGCCAGAGACAGGTGAGCGCCGCCGACATCCTCAGCGACCAGCCGAGATTTGGGCGGGCATGGGCCGGCGTCGTTTCGCCGAGCAGCGAATCGCGGTCCTGCAGCACGCCGCGCTTCTCCGCCGCGTGTTCGCCCGCCGTGCGGAAAAGCCGCAATCCCGACCGCGTGCCGAGATAACCGAGGGCGGCCGCGGCGAGGATGACGAGCGGAAACGGCACCTTGAAGGCGAAGATGGCCACGAAGGCCGCGGCGGCGATCGCGATCATCGCCGGATTGATGAGCGCACGGTTGCCGATGCGGAACACCGCCTGCACGACCACGGCCAGCACCGCCGCCTTGAGGCCGAAGAAGAGGCCCTCGACCATGCGCACGTCGCCGAAGAGGACATAGACGTAGCTGAGCGCCAGGATGGAGAGAAAGCCCGGCAGGATGAAGAGCAGGCCGGCGACGAGCCCGCCGGCCGTGCGGTGCATCAGCCAGCCGATATAGACGGCGAGCTGCTGCGCCTCCGGCCCCGGCAGCAGCATGCAGTAGTTGAGCGCGTGCAGGAAACGGTTCTCGCCGATCCAGCGCTTCTCGTCGACGACGATGCGGTGCATGACGGCGATCTGCCCCGCCGGCCCGCCAAAGCTGAGGGCGGCGACCCGCAGCCAGACGCGGACGGCCTCGGAGAAGGGCACGCCGTGGCCGGTTTCGACCGTCCTCACATCGGTTTCGTCCATCGATGTCTCTTTCCGCCGCGCCATCCGGCCTGCCCCTATCCCGCGCGGGTATCGCATTTATGACAGCGCCCCGCTCGCGGGGATACGGCCAAAAAACGTTGCGCCGGCCGGGCGATCCGCTAGGGTCGTGCCGCCGGTGCCGGGGCTTGCTCCGGGGACTGTCGGAACTGGTCGCGGACGAGTCGCAGACAGGCTGCACAGGCGCCCGGCGAGGCCCTAAAATCGGCCGCAAATTCTCATTGAGGTCTCAAGAATGGCAGAGTTTCCGCAAAAGGCGAAGGTCGTCATCATCGGTCTGGGCGGCATCGTGGGCGCATCCATCGCCCATCATCTCATCGAGCGCGGATGGGACGATATCGTGGGCATCGACAAGTCGGGCATTCCGACCGACATCGGTTCGACGGCGCATGCCTCGGACTTCTGCTACACGACGAGCCATGACTACCTTTCGGTCTGGACGACCCAGTATTCCATCGATTTCTACGAGAAGATGGGCCATTACGCCCGCATCGGCGGCCTCGAAGTCGCCCGCACGGGCGACGATGCCTGGATGGAAGAGATCAAGCGCAAGCTCTCCTCCGCAAGGGCCTTCGGCACGCGCGCCCACTATGTCTCGCCCTCCGAGATCAAGGAGATGTTCCCGCTGATCGAGGAAGACCAGGTGCAGGGCGGCCTCTTCGACCCCGATGCCGGCCTCGTCATTCCACGATCGCAGACGGTCGCCGGCAAGCTGGTCGACGCCGCGGAGAAATCCGGCAAGCTGCAGGTCTACGGCAACACGCCCGCACAATCGCTGATCGTCGAGAACGGCCGCATCAAGGGCGTCGTCACCCATCGCGGCACGATCATGGCCGATCACGTCATCGTCTGCGCCGGCATCTGGGGCCGACTGATCGCCGAAATGGTCGGCGAGGACCTGCCGGTCATGCCGGTCGACCATCCGCTGACCTTCTTCGGCCCGTACAACGAGTTCGAGGGCACCGGCAAGGAAATCGGCTTCCCGCTTCTGCGCGACCAGGGCAACTCCGCCTATATGCGCGACACGGGCGACCCGAAGACTACCGAGGGTGGCCAGATCGAGTGGGGCTATTACGAAACCACCAATCCGCGTCTCTGCCACCCGCGCGACATCCTGGAAAAGCACGAGGCGCGCCTTTCGCCCTCGCAGCGCGACCTCGACATGGAGCAGATCATCGAGCCGCTCGAAAAGGCGATGGAGCTGACGCCGATCCTCGGCGAGCTCGGCTATAACGAGGGCCATTCCTTCAACGGCCTGCTGCAGGTCTCCGCCGCCGGCGGCCCGTCCTGCGGCGAGAGCCAGAAGGTGCGCGGCCTCTGGTACTGCGTCGCCATCTGGGTCAAGGACGGTCCCGGCTACGGCAAGCTCATCGCCGACTGGATGACGGACGGGCGTACCGAGATCGACCACAACTCGATCGACTATGCCCGCTTCTACCCGCACCAGCTCGAAGAGAAGTTCATCGAGGGCCGCACCTTCGAGGCCGCGCAGAAGATCTACTTCCCGGCCGTCCACACGCGCGAGCCCTATGCCACCGGCCGGGGCGTCAAGCGCTCGCCCTTCTACGAGCGCGAGGTGGAACTCGGCGGCTACTTCATGGAACTCGGCGGCTGGGAGCGCGCGCACGGCTACAAGGCCAACGAGCACCTGCTGGAAAAATACGGCGACCGCGTGCCGGTGCGCGAGAACGAGTGGGACAGTCGCCACTTCTGGCGCGTCTCCAATGCCGAGCATCTGGCAATGAGCGAGGATTGCGGCATCGTCAACCTCTCGCATTTCCACATGGTCGATATCGAAGGCCCCGACCACGTCGAACTGCTCGAATGGCTCTGCGCGGCAAAAATCGGCGGCGACAACAATATCGGCAAGGGCATCTACACCCACTTCCTCGACGACGAGGGCATGGTGCGCGCCGACTTCACGGTCTTCCGCATGGCCGACCGCTGCCGCCTCGTCAACGGCGCCGATGCCGGCCCGCGCGACTTCCACTACATGAAGCGCGTCGCGGAGGATCGCGGCCTCGACGTCACCATCACCGACGTCACCGAGAAGTTCATCACCATCGGCATCTGGGGGCCGAACGCCCGCGAAACGCTGAAAAAGGTGGTGGCGGACCCGGCCGGTCTCGACCAGGAGAACTTCCCCTTCGCCGCGATCAGGCAGATCGAGATCGCCGGCAGGCCGGTCACCGCCTTCCGCATCTCCTATGTCGGCGAGCAGGGCTGGGAACTGCACATGAAGTACGAGGACGGCCTTGCCGTCTGGGATGCGCTGCGCGCCACGGGCGTCATGGCTTTCGGCATCGAGACCTATGCCAATTCGCGCCGCATGGAAAAGAGCCTGCGCCTGCAGAACGCAGACCTTCTCACCCAGTACAACCTCATCGAGGCCGACCTTGCCCGCCCGAAGGTCAAGGAAGCGGATTTCCGCGGCAAGGCCAAGCACCTCGAATACAAGGCGCGCGACCACCAGCCCGCCATGCTCTGCACGCTCGTCATGACGGAAAACACCGACAAGACCGGCGTGAAGCGCTATCCGCTCGGCAACCTGCCGGTGGTGGACCCGGAAACGGGCGAGGTGCTGATCGATGACCTCGGCCGCCGTTCCTACACCACCTCCGTCGCCTTCGGCCCGACCATCGGCAAGAACATCGCGCTCGCCTACCTGCCGCACGCCTATTGCCAGGAAGGCCGCAAGCTCAAGATCGAGTATTTCGACGAGAGCTATCCGGTCGAGGTTGTCGGCATCGGCTACAAGCCGCTGTACGACCCCGAGAACCTGAAGCCGCGGACGTAAGCGGGCGGGCGCTCAGAGAAAGGGCGTGCCGGCGGAAGCGGGCACGCCCTTTTGTTTGAAGACGACAACAGAGAGGCCCCGCGCGGCGCGCGGTCAATAAATCCCGGCTGTCGCGACGGCCGAGCCGAGCACTACGATGGGCGTGCCGGGCTGGACGCGGCTGTAGAGATCGACCACGTCCTGGTTCATCATGCGCACGCAGCCGGAGGAGACGGACTTGCCGATCGTCCACCATTCCGGCGAGCCGTGGATGCGGTAGAGCGTATCCTCGCCGTTGCGGAAGATATAGAGCGCGCGGGCGCCGAGCGGGTTCTTCAGGCCCGGATCCATGCCGCCGTTGCGCCAGCTATAGGGCTCCAGCTCCGGCTGGCGGGCGATCATCTCGTCCGGCGGCGTCCAGCGCGGCCATTGGCGCTTGTACTGGATGACCCCGCGGCCGGCCCATTCAAAGCCTGCCCGGCCGAGGCCGACGCCGTAGCGCATGGCCTGCCCGCCCTCATAGGTGAGATAGAGGAAGTGCGTGGCGGTATCGACGACGATCACGCCGGGCCGTTCGCCGGTCGGGTTCGGCACCATCTGGCGGTAGAATCGCGGATCGATCCTGCGATACGGAATGGCCGGCAGCGGGAACTGCTCGTCCGGCTTCGGCCCGTACATGTCGGCGTAGATGCTGGTATCGACCGGCTCCGGCTCGACGGCGACCCTCTGGCGGACCGGCGTGACGCAGCCGGAGAGGATCGTGGTTGCCAGTCCCGCGCCGCCAAGCAGCAGGGACCGGCGGGTCATGCTTTCACCAGTCAATACAGTTCCTCACATCAATCGTCATAGGGATCGGCCAGCGCGGCCTCGGGCCGGCTAACGGGATATTTAGTGCGCGAAATGCGCGCGGCCATACCCTTCGCACCTTCATGCTTGAGCAGCGAGCGGAAGCTCGGATGCATGCCGCCGTCCACATAGGCGAAGCTCGAGGCCGGCGTCGCATTCGCGAAAGCCGCATCCAGCTTCCTTTGTTCCGCGCCGATCTTCGCCATCAGCTCGGGCTGCGCGCCCTCGACCGTCGCCGGGCAGGCGGCCAGCGGATCGTCCGGCTCGCCGTCGACGAACTCCTTGTCGAAGACGTAACGGCCGCTGCAGAGCGAGACCTTCGGCTGGCGCCGCGTGAAGGCGAAGGCGTCGTAGCCTTCCTTCAGCGTGCGCCAGAAGGGCATGTTCGGGTCGCCGCGATGGGCGACCATGTTCTCGGTCGTCATGCGGAAGGGATAGGCCTGCACCTGGAAGCGCTGCTGGCCGCCTTCAAGCGCCTTCTGCACGATGGCGTAGATCTCGCCGACGCCCTGGTCGGTCATGGCATAGCAGCCCGAGGACGAGCAGGCGCCATGCACCATCAGCGCCTCGCCCGTATAGCCGAGCGCCGCTTCCAGCCGGTTCGGATAGCCGAGATTGAAGGAGACGTAGTATCGCGAATTCGGGTTCAGCATGCCTGCCGAGACATGGTAGAAGCCTTCCGGCGCCTGGCGGTCGCCGGCCTGCGTCTTCGGTCCGAGCTTTCCGGACCAGCGGCACATCGGATAGGTCTTGAAGAGCGCATATTTGCCGCTCGCATCGACCTTCCAGACCTCCAGTTCGCTTTCCTGCTTGAAGATGCGCACCAGCACGGGGCTTTCCGGCCGCATCTTCTTCTTCGCCATCTCGGCCTTCACCTTGCTGGAAAGCTGCGGGGCCTCGGCAAGCGAAGCGACATCCATCGCCATGCAACCGGCAAGCAGACCACCGGCGACCGTCGCGGCGGCAAGGCGCGCGAGAAGGCGAAGGCGTGGACGGGCGTTTTCACGAAAAAGGCGATGGGGAAGCGCAAACATGGGTCGTTTTCGGTTGTTCGGGATCCGGGTCGCGCCGCGTCCTCTGCGGCGCATCGTCGTATCACAGTCCAAGCGATTGCTTAGAACTTCGTTAATCTTGTGGCTCTCATCGGTCTTTGTGCGTATCCGGCCATAAACCTGTGGCCCTCCCGCCTTCAAGACCCGGCACTCTCGTTTCTGCGCCTGAGCGATCACGCAGCGAACACAAAAGCGTCAGAACCTTGCGCCGGCCCTGCGAAGACCCTCTCTGATGGAGTTCGATGGGTGCCACTTGGCCCTTCTCCCCGGTGGGGAGAAGGTCGCGGCAGCGGGATGAGGGGGAGCCGCAGGCGCAATACAGCACGCTTGCCCCCTCATCCGACCCTTCGGGCCACCTTCTCCCCGG
>CBIMFD010000057.1:0-15735 GCA_966243085.1 uncultured Shinella sp. | reverse complement strand
GACACCTATCCGACGGCCATGCACATCGCCTGCGCCGAGCGCATCGTCCATGACCTGCTGCCGGCCCTCAAGCACCTGCACGTCGCGCTGGAAGCCAAGGTCAAGGCGTTCGACCACGTCATCAAGATCGGCCGCACGCACACGCAGGACGCAACCCCGCTGACGCTCGGCCAGGAATTCTCCGGCTACGCCGCGCAGGTCGCCTCCTCGATCAGGCGCATCGAGATGACGCTGCCGGGCCTTTGCGAGCTCGCCCAGGGCGGCACCGCCGTCGGCACCGGCCTCAACGCCCCAGTCGGCTTTGCCGAGAAGGTCGCCGATCACATCGCGAAGATCACCGGCATCGCCTTCAAGACCGCGCCGAACAAGTTCGAGGCGCTCGCCGCGCACGATTCCATGGTCTTCTCGCACGGCGCGATCAACGCGGCCGCCGCCGCGCTCTTCAAGATCGCCAACGACATCCGGTTCCTCGGCTCCGGCCCGCGCTCGGGCCTCGGGGAACTCGCGCTGCCGGAAAACGAGCCCGGCTCGTCCATCATGCCCGGCAAGGTCAACCCGACCCAGTGCGAAGCCCTCACCCAGGTCTGCGCCCAAGTCTTCGGCAACCACGCCTCGCTGACCTTCGCCGGCAGCCAGGGCCATTTCGAGCTGAACGTCTTCAACCCGCTGATGGCCTACAACTTCCTGCAGTCCGTCCAGCTCCTCTCGGACGCCGCGATCTCCTTCACGGACAATTGCGTCACCGGCATCGAAGCGCGCGAGGACAACATCAAGGCCGCGCTCGACCGTTCGCTGATGCTGGTGACGGCGCTCGCCCCGAAGATCGGCTACGACAACGCAGCCAAGATCGCCAAGACCGCCCACAAGAACGGCACGACGCTGCGCGAGGAGGCCGTCGGCGGCGGCTATGTCACCAACGAGGAATTCGACGAAGTTGTACGCCCGGAAAAAATGATTATGCCGGGTTGAGAAATTCTTCCCTAATATTCCCGTTGAATGGCCGCAGATCGTTGGATTTGCGGCCTTTTTCGTTGCGCACCTGCCGCTGCGTCATCTGCAATCGTTAATCATTCCCAAAGCATTTACATCGTATTTTACGGGTCGGGAGCGAATACGCTAAATCAGGAGCCCGACATGAACACGGCAGTTGCGCAGAGGGTCCAGGTGCCGGATATCGCGGCCCAGGTGACCTATGCCATGCGCATAATGGGTGTTTCTGCCATTCCGCGGAACTACGAGCTCTTCTACGAGGCCTATATCGGCTCGAACCCCAAGCTGACGCGCGACCTCGCCGCCCTCGGCAGCAAGGCCTCGCAGGAAGAGCTGGACGATATCGGGACACGCTATTTCGGCCATCACCACGGCGCGAACGTCATCGAGGGGGCACACACCAAGATCGCCGGCGAACTGGAAGGTCTCCTGCGCCTGCTCAGGCAGGAGCAGACCTCGCTCGAAAGCTATAACAGGCTGCTCGACGAGACTTTCGTGCGCATAAGCAGCAAGAGTGCCAACAGCGTCGAGATCATCAGGAGCGCCATCGACGTCCTGACGGAAGCCACGGGCGACACCATCAGCCAGGGCAAGGAGAGGGTGGAAAACGTCGCGCAGAAATCGATCGAGATGGAGAATGTCCGCAAGGAGCTCGACGAGTACAAGCGCATCGCCAACACCGATTCGCTGACGCAGCTTTCCAACCGCCGCGCCTTCGACGACAAGCTTTCGGCCATCTACAATTCGACGCTCTCGCGCAACGTCACGGCGCTGATCCTCGCCGACATCGACCATTTCAAGAAGATCAACGACACCTATGGCCATCCGGTCGGCGACAAGATCCTCGCCTCGCTCGGCAGCCTCATCCGCACCAGCGTGCGCAAGGATATCCTCGTCGCCCGCACCGGCGGGGAGGAATTCGCCATGATCGTGGAGGGCAACACCGAGGAGGAGGCGATGGCGCTCGCCGAGCGCATCCGCACCGCGCTGGAGCATACGCCCTTCAAGAACTCCAAGACCGGCGTGAACTACGGCCCGATCACCATCTCGCTCGGCCTGTGCATGGCCTCCTGGGCGGAGGGACCGGGCGAACTCTATTCCAAGGCCGATATCGCCCTCTATTGCGCCAAGAACGGCGGGCGCAACCGCACCATGGCCTTCGAGGACGGCATGAAGAAGGATTTCACCAAGAGCTGGCTGATCTACCGGAAATAGATCGCCCGTCCGATCGGAGAACGGCGCCGCAGGGCGCCGTTTAACGTTTGGGGCGACAAAGTGCACAATCGGGCGGAACCGTGGCAGGCATCGTGCGTTCCTGCAGCACGGAGGAACGTGCCATGCAGACCGGATTTTTCGAACTCACGATCATCACCGCCCTGATGCTGAGCAGCCTCGTCTGGATCCAGCCCTTCTAGAACCTGTTCCCGCCGGAACATCGCGGCAGACGGTGCCGTCCTTCGGACAGGGCAGCGCCATGACGCTCGCCACCGCCCTTCCTGCCACCGCCGGCTCGGCAACTGACCGCACGCGGCTGCAGCCGCTCCGGCTTCAGGCGGCGATCCGCTGGCCGTCCTCGGCGAGGAAGGCGACGATGCGGTCGATCACGGGTTCGGCGGAGACGATGCGGCGGTGGCCGAAGCCGTTCGCCCATTCGAGCGTCACGTTCGATCCCGCAGCGGCATAGCGGCGCGCATGGGAGGCCGAGACTTCCTTGTCGTCCTCCGCATGGACGACAAGCATGGGGATGGCGAGCCGCCCTGCCCCGTTCGCCGTATCGAAGGCCGAGAGCGGCGCGCCGGCGATCCGCTCGACTTGGCTTTCCAGCGCGTGCTGCGCTTTTGCCCCGAGCCGTAGCAGGCGGCCGATATCCCGGAAGAGCCAGGTCATCTCGCTCGGCGAGCCGATGGTGACGAGCCGGCGCGGCCGGTGCGCCGGCACTCCCGGCACAAGACCGCCGGCCGCGCAGGCGAGCGAGGCACCGCCGAAGGAATGGCCGCAGAAATGGTCGAAGCCGTCGAAGCGCTGCCAGGCCGCGTCGATCGCCCTTACCGCCATGGGCAGCGTGAGCGTGCGCCCGCGCGCGGCACCGTGGCCCGGCAGATCGAGCGCGACGACCTCATGCCCGGCGGCGACCAGTCCTTCCGTCAGCGCCGTCAGATAGGCGGCGCGCGAGCCCCAGCCGTGCACCACCAGCACACGGCCCGCGAAGGCCCCGCAGGGACGCGCGGCAAAGCGATGGGCGACCGCCGAGCCGCCGGCAAAGGAAAGCGGCACGCGCTCGGCCTGCCGCATCCAGCCTTCGGAACGGGCAAGCAGGTCCCTCTCCTTCGCGCTTGCCGGCCGTCGGGAAGGCGTCGTCGCGAAGAGACGGAAGGCGGCACGCCCGGCCGCGTCGGGGGAAATCGTCGAAAGGCCGGCAAGCGCGAGCCGGATGACCTTCAAGCCAAAGGGTGCCATAGTGGGAATCCGGAAAAATGTTCAATGCTGAACAATAAAGTACAACCATGAACGAAAATCAAGCCTTCCCGTGGGATCATCCGCGCTTTCGTAGCTGGATCGGCGTGGCGCGCGCCTGCCAGCTCATGCAGCAGGCGATGACGCGGGCGATCGCCGACCTCGACATCAAGACCCCGCATCTCGACATCCTGATCAACCTCTACCGCTTTGACGGCATTTCGCAGCAGGAACTGGCCCGCAAGCTGCTCGTCGGGCGTTCCAACATGAGCATGCTGTTGCCGCAACTGGAAAAGCGCGGCCTCATCGAGCGCAGCCCGGACGCGAAGGACAAGCGCGTGCTGCGCCTCTCGCTGACGAAGGCCGGCCGCGACCTCACCGTCAGGGCCATGGCCATCCAGACCGGCCTCATCGAGCGCACCCTGTCGCAGACCCCGGCCGACCGCTGCCTTCAGGTGGCAGAATCGATGGAGGACATCATTCGCATCCTCCAGACGATGGAAAGCGACGAAGGCTAGGCTTTCGCCACGGCGTCGGCCCGTGTCGACTTCAACGACAGGAATTCCCAGACGGCAACGACGAAGAGCACCGCCGAGGCGGCCATGAAGAGCTGGTAGGGCTCGACGGCCGGCACGATCGGCGACAGGGCAAGGAGCGCGCCGATGCCGACGATATGCGAAAGCGGCGCGCGCCCGCGGATCGCCGCCTTGAACCAGATGTTGCCGAGAAGGAAGACGACCGGTCCGCCGATGATGGCGCTCGCCATCCTGAAATCCACATGGCCGTGCGGATGGGCGAGCGCGAATTCCTCGGCGACGGCGCAAAGCACGATGCCGGCGACGATGGGGATATGCGCATAGGTGAAGGCGAGCCGTGCGACGCGGCCGGGCGTCGCCGTATGCTCGATGAGGTGCGCCGCCTCTCCATGGCCGAAGCGGAAATAGATCCACCACATGGTCGCCGTCGACGCGAAGGCGACGGCGAGAAGAACGACCGTGAAGGCGTCGAGCAGTTCCATGGCCGCGACGGTCCGCCCGGTGACGAGGATCGTCTCGCCGAGGCAGATGATTACGAAGAGCGCACAGCGCTCCGCCATGTGCTCGCCGGAGACCTCCCAGTCGCTGACCGTCGAGCGGCCGAGCCCGGGCACGGCGAAGCCGAGCGCCGGCGAAACGTACTCGATGCCGAGCGCGACGAGCCACAGCGCCAGCCGCGCCTCGTGCTCGACGAAGGCCCCGGCCAGCCAGAATGCGGCGGACAGCACGGTCCAGGCGGTGATCCGCACGAAGTTGCGGCTGTTGTCCGGCCAGTCGCGCCGCATGGCGAAGGCGGTGAAGGCCGAGCGGCCGACCTGCATGGCGGCATAGGCGAGCGCGAAGAGCAGGCCTCCCGCGCCGAAAGCCGTGGGAATGGCGATGGAGAGCATCAGGCCGAGGAACATCAGCACGAAGAGCAGCAGCCGGACCGGCGCCTTTTCCGGATCCAGCCAGTTCGTCACCCAGGTCGTGTAGATCCACACCCACCAGACCGCCAGCATCAGGAGAGCGGTCTCCAGGAGGCCGAGCGGCGAATAGTGCGCCGCAAGAGTATGGGAAAGCTGGATGATCGTCAGCACGAAGACAAGGTCGAAGAAGAGCTCGGCAAAGGCCACCTTGCCTTCGCTCGCGGTGCCGCGCGCCCTGAGATAGGCTGAGTTGGCGAAACGCTCGTCGTCCGTCGCCGTCATGGCCGGTCCTTTCGCTTAGAGGCGCTCGAGCCGCCGGTCGGGCACGATCCAGAGGAGCGCGACGGCGGCATAGATGAGATAGGAGATCGTCGGGGAGACGAAGGCAAGACCGATGGCGGCAAGGTAGAAAAAGGGTGAGAGCCGCCCCTTGAGGTCCCTGCCGAGCGCGCCGCGCAGCCGTCGGCTCTCGGGATGCACCTTGACGATGCGGACCTGAAGGATCTCGTAGGCGATGGCCGAGAGCAGCAACACGGCGCCGTAGAGCGCGGCGGGGATTGCCGCGCCCGGATTGTTGCCCATCCAGGCGGTGACGAAGGGAATGAGCGACATCCAGAACAAGAGGTGCATGTTCGCCCACATCACCCCGCCGCTGGCATTGTCGCACACCGTCAGAAGGTGATGGTGGTTGTTCCAGTAGATGGCGACATAGACGAAGCTGAGGAGATAGCCGAGGAAGACGGGCGCGAGCGGCAGCAGCGCCGCGAAGGCCGGCTCTTTCGGCACGGTCAGTTGCAGCACCATGATGGTGATGATGATAGCGATCACGCCGTCGCTGAAGGCCTCCAGCCGTCCCTTGTTCATGCGCCCCTCGCCCGCTCGCACACTGTCCTGCGACAGAGGTGCCACAGGCGATTGCGCATCGTCAATTCGCCTGCTCTTCCATGGCGCGCTGGCGTTCCCCCTCGGCGGCCGCACGCTGGCGGCCGGTGCGGGCGGCGACGATGTCGGCGGGCTGGGCGTTGCCGCGAATGAGCTGCCGGCCCGCATAGATGCCGCCGACCATTTCCAACTCCAGCCGCTGCCGGTCGACGTCACGGAAGTCCTCCACCACCTCGGCCGCAAGATCCTCGTCCTCGCCGAGCGCCTTGAGCGTCTCGCGGCTGAAGATCAGCGCCGATTCGAAGGTCTCGCGGATCTGGAAGCCGACGCCGGCATGGATGAGGTCGAGGGCGTGGCCGCGGTCGTAGGCGCGCGCCAGCAGCGGCACGAGCGGGAATTCCTCGCGCACCACCTCGGCGATCTTCACCGCCGCTTGCCTGTCGTCGAGGCAGATGAGGATCGCCTTCGCGGTCGCCGCGCCCGCGGCATGGAGGATATCGATGCGCGAGCCGTCGCCGTAATAGACCTTGAAGCCGAAATCCGCCGCATCGCGCACGAACTCGGCATCCTTGTCGATCAGCGAGAGCGTATAGCCGCGGGCAAGCAGTGGCTGGCTGGCGATCTGGCCGAAGCGCCCGAAGCCGATCATCAGCACGGTGCCCTCGACGTTCTCCGGCAGCGTCAGCCCCTCGGTGGAGGGCGGCTGCTTCGGCACGAGGCGGTCGTGCAGCACGACGAAGAGCGGCGTCAGCATCATGGAGATGATGATCGTCGCCGTGAGGATGGCATTCTCCCGCCCGTCGAGGATGCCGGCGGAAACCGCGGCGGCATAGAGCACGAAGGCGAACTCGCCGCCCTGCGCCATCAGCACCGCCCGCTCGAGACTCTCGCCGTGGCAGGTGCCGACGAGACGCGCGACGACGTAGATCAGGAGCGCCTTCGCCGCCATGTAGCAGGCGACGCCCGCCACGACGAGCTTCCAGTCCGCCGCGATCACCGAAAGGTCGATCGCCATGCCGACGCCGAGGAAGAAGAGGCCGAGCAGGATGCCGCGAAACGGTTCGATATCGGCCTCGAGCTGGTGGCGGAAGGCGGATTCGGAGAGGAGCACGCCGGCGAGGAATGCGCCCATCGCCATGGAAAGGCCGGAGACCTGCATGGCGAGCGCAGACCCCAGCACCACGAGCAGCGCCGCCGCCGTCATCACCTCGCGCGCGCCGGAGGCCGCCAGAATGCGGAAGAGTGGGTTGAGGAGGTAGCGTCCCGCCAGAACCAGCGCCACGACGGCACCGACGGCGATGCCGATGGAAAGCCAGCGGCCGGAGGCGTCCGTCGCCGCCGCGCCCGTGCCGAGCAACGTGACGACGGCGAGCAGCGGCACGATGGCAAGGTCCTCGAACAGCAGGATCGCCATGATACGCTGACCCTTGAGCGTGGAAAGCGTGCCCTTCTCCTGCAGCATCTGCATGACGATCGCGGTGGAGGTCAGCACGAAACCGGTGCCGGCGACGAAGGAGGGGATGAGCGGAAAGCCGAAGGCGAGCCCGATGCCCGTCAGCGCCGCCATGGCCCCGCCGACCTGGATCGCGCCGAGCCCGAAAATGTCCTTGCGCATGCCCCACAGGCGCGAGGGCTGCATTTCGAGGCCGATGATGAAGAGGAACATCACGACGCCGAGTTCGGCGACGTGGATAATGGCCTGCGGATCGGCGAAGAAGCCGAGGCCGAAGGGGCCGATCGCCAGTCCCGCGGCGAGATAGCCGAGCACGGAGCCGAGCCCGATCTTCTTGAAGACGGGCGCGGCGGCAACGCCCGCCGCCAGAAGCACCACCACCTGGGTGAGATCGTTCGCGTTCGCTTCGACTGCCAAAGGTCCGTCTCCGTTGCTTGCCGGTGGACGCAGCCTTCGGCGGCGGCCCCGCGGTTATCGCGGCTTTTCGGATATATCGCGGCTCATGCCCTTCTCCGCAAGCTCGCGCTCGTAGCCGGCGAAGAGCTCGGCGCCCTTTTCCCCGAGTTCGCGAAGATAGGACCAGGTATAGATGCCGGTATCGTGCATGTCGTCGAAGCCGATGCGAACGGCGTAGTTGCCGGTGGGCGTCATGGAGAGGATCGCGACGTTGCGCTTGCCCGGCACGGTCACCTTCTGCCCCGGCCCGTGGCCCTGCACCTCGGCGGAGGGCGAGAGCACGCGCAGCAGTTCGGCGGAAAGATCGAAGGCCGCGCCGTCGTTGAAGGTCACGACAAGGCGCTGGCGGTCCTTCGAGACGCGCAGTTCGGTCGGCCACAGGTCGCTCATGCCGGCTCCTTTTGTTACGATTTCGCGAAGGACTATGCCGCAAGCCGGGGATGTGCAAGGCTGAAAATGCTGTCATAATCGCCGCACCGGCTTGACGGAGCGCCCCGCGCGCACGACATGTCGGGAATGGAGGACGTGCATTGAATTCGTTTACGGGACAATGGAACGGCGCGGACCGCGTCGCGCAATCCGACACGCCGATGATCGATCCCTTCGGGCGCGCGATCACGTATCTGCGCGTCTCGGTGACGGACCGCTGCGATTTCCGCTGCACCTATTGCATGGCGGAGAACATGACGTTCCTGCCGAAGAAGGACCTGCTGACGCTGGAAGAGCTGAATCGGCTCTGTTCCGCCTTCATCGCCAAGGGCGTGCGCAAGCTGCGGCTGACCGGCGGCGAGCCCTTGGTGCGCAAGAACATCATGCATCTCGTTCGCGAGCTCGGCCGGCAGGTGCATGACGGCCGCCTCGACGAACTGACGCTGACGACGAACGGCTCGCAGCTCGCAAGACACGCAGCCGAGCTTGCCGAATGCGGCGTGCGCCGCATCAACGTCTCGCTCGACACGCTCGACGCGCAGAAATTCAAGACCATCACGCGCTGGGGCGATCTTTCCAAGGTCATGGAGGGCATCGACGCCGCGCAGGCCGCCGGCCTGAAGATCAAGATCAACGCCGTCGCCCTCAAGGACTTCAACGACGGCGAGATCCCCGATCTGATGCGCTGGGCGCACGGCCGCGGCATGGACCTCACCCTCATCGAGACCATGCCGATGGGCGAAATCGAGGAGGACCGCACCGACCGCTACATGCCGCTGTCGGAAATGCGCGCGCGCCTTGCCGAAGACTTCACGCTGACGGAGAACGCCTACCGCACCGGCGGCCCGGCGCGCTACGTCACGGTGGAGGAGACCGGCGGCCGCCTCGGCTTCATCACGCCGATGACGCATAATTTCTGCGAAAGCTGCAACCGCGTCCGCCTCACCTGCACCGGCACGCTCTACATGTGCCTCGGCCAGAACGACGCGGCGGACCTGCGCCTGCCGCTGCGCGCCTCCGAGGACGACGCGCTCCTCTCGCAGGCGATCGACGAGGCGATCGGCCGCAAGCCCAAGGGCCACGACTTCATCATCGACCGCCGCAACCGCCCCGCCGTCGCCCGCCATATGAGCGTCACCGGCGGCTGATCTCTCTCCGGTTTCCTGAACGAAAACGGCCGGGCTTTGCCCGGCCGCTCCGTTTTCGCCGACCCGCACCGTCTATGCGGCGTAGTGCTCGCCGTAGCCGCCGTCCGGCCGCGCATCGAGATCGCGGGTCTTGAAGTGGTCGATCTTCTCGTTGAGCGTCTGCACGCGGCGGCGCAGGCCGTGGATCTCGGCGGTGTTCTCCTCCACCATCGCCGCGTTCTGCTGCGTGATGAGCTCGACCTGGTGCACCGCCTGGTTCACCTCGTTGATGCCGTCATACTGTGCGGCCGCGGCCGCCTCGATCTTGCTGACGAGCGTGTGGATCGAGGAGATGTGCTCGTTGATCACCGTCAGCGCCTCCCCGGTCTCGGTGACGAGCGACACGCCGTTGCGCACCTGCGCCGAGCTGTCGGAGATGAGGCCCTTGATCTCGCGGGCAGCCCCCGCGCAGCGCTGGGCGAGTTCGCGCACTTCCTGCGCGACCACCGCAAAGCCGCGGCCGGCCTCGCCCGCACGCGCCGCCTCGACGCCGGCATTGAGCGCGAGCAGGTTCGTCTGGAAGGCGATCTCATCGATCACCGAGATGATCGTGCTGATCTTCTCCGAGGACTTGTTGATCTGGTCCATCGCGTCGACCGCCTTGGCCACGACCTCGCCGGAGCGGCGGGCGTAGCTGTGCGTCTCATCGACCGAAACGGCGGTCTTCTGCGCGCTTTCGGCGGTCGAGCGCACGATGTCGGTGAGCTGGCGCAGCGCGCGCGAGCTTTCCTCCAGCGCGGCCGCCTGCTGCTCCGTGCGCCGGGCGAGGTCGTCGGCGGAAACGGCAAGGTTGCCCGTCCCGCTGTTGATCTCCACCGTCGTCGCACGTACGTCGGAAAGCGTCACGCGCAGCGCCTCGACGGCGTTGTTGTAGGTGCGGGCCATCGCGACATATTCGGCGGCCAGCGCCTCCGTCATGCTTTCCTCCAGATTGCCGGCGGCGAGCTGGCCGAGCACGTCGGAAAGCGCCGTCAGCGCCTCGGTCTGCTCGGCCTCGATGCGGGCGCGCTCGCTGGCGCGGCGGGCCTGCTCCTCGGCCGTCGACTGGCGCTGGGCTTCCGCCTCCTGCTCCAGGCGGATGTTTTCGAGCGCGGCATCGCGGAAGACGGCGACCGAACGCACCATGTCGCCGATCTCGTCGCCGCGGTTGCGCCCGTCGATGGAGATGTCGAGGTCGCCGCTGGCAAGGCGCGACATGGCCTCGGTGACGCGCTTCAGCGGCCCGCGCAGCGTCTCGACCAGCATCAGGCCGCCGATGATGGCGAGCAGCGTGCCGGCGACCATCGCGACGATGGAGACGTTGGCGGAACGCTGGCTGTCCTTCTTGCCGGCCTCCTGGGCACTGGAAACGAACTGTTCGAGCGTCTTGCTTGCGCCGGCGACGGAGGCGTAGGCGGTCGCCCTTGCGGCCTGCCACTTCTCGCCGACGGCGATGAGGTCGCCGCTGCCCTTTTCGATGCGGGCGAGCGACGGCGCGAGCTTCTGTGCAAGGTCACGCAGCGCCGCATTCTTGCCGCCGAGCTTGGCAAGTTCGGCCGCGCTGGCGCTCACGGCCTTGATGTCGGCCAGGATGGCCTCACGGCTCGCCTCGTCCAGCTTGCGGTGCAGCTCGCTGATATGCAGGCGCGTTTCGTCGATGCCCTTGAACGTGTCGCCCATCAGCGTGATCAGCGTCTTCAGGAGCGCGATCTCCGCATCCATGCCGACGAAGCGCTTGGCGGCCGTGTCGGAGTTCTTGCCGGCTTCCTTGTTGAAATCGGCGTCGAACTTGGAAAGGCTCGTCAGCACGGGCACGAACTTGGCCTTCTTGGACGCGGCATCGTCGCTGCCGGCGAGGATTTCCTTCACCGTGACGATTTCGGCTTCGAGCGGCTTGATCTTCTCGAGCGCCTTGGGCGAGGCGATCGCCTTGGATTCGTCGATCTGCTTGAGGAGTTGCGGCAGGTAGGTTTCGGCCGCCTTCACCTTGTCCTCCGCCTTCATCGCGAGCGCCACGGGCTTGCGGAACTTGCCGATACGCTCCGAAAGGCCCTGATAGGCGGCGGCGTCGAAGAGCAGCGCCTTGGCGAAGGCTTCCTTCTCGCCCGATTCGGAGCGGATGACGCCGATCTGCTTTTCGGCGAACGCCCCGTCCTTGGCCATTGCCGCCAGCGCCCCTTCGAGGTCGGCCGTGACGGCGTTGCGTTCCTGGTCGATGGCCCAGAGCGCATCGGTCTCGCCGCGCATCGTGGCGGCGAGCGAGACGACCGAGGCGATCTTCGCCTTCTCGGCCGCATCGGGCAAAAGGGCGTCGAGATCGCGGATGCCCGCTTCCTGCTCGTCGATGCGCGCATAAAGCGCATCGCGGGTCTCTTCGCCGGGCCGGTCCACGAAATCCTGCAGCCCGCTGCGCAGGTTCTGGAAATTCGACAGGCTGTTGATCGTCTCGCGCGTGACGGTCATGTGGCCGTTCAGCGTGCTGGCCGTGAAATAGCCGACGAGGCCTATGCCCGCGATCAGCGCGACCAGAGGAATGACGAAGAGCAGCACCTTGGTGACGATGCGGCGCTGCTGGAGCAGGCGGTCGATGAAGGACATGGGTTCCCCGGCATTTATGGCGGACAATATCCCCGTGGGTGCCGGTCAAAGCCGACATGGCCGCGAATGCTCGCCCTGCGAGCGCGGCCGTCCTGTCGTTGTCGGGCCTGCCGGTCTTCCACCAGGCGGCGCGCCCTCACCCGTCGCATCATGCGAACGCTCATTGGGGTGACGCAACGATAGGCGTCGAAACTTAATGAAACCCTTCGGGGCGTCTATGAGGAACGGCTTACCTGCCGGCACCGCTCGAATCCTTCCAGCATGTCGGGCGATGACACGCGCCCTGCATTCGTCCTATGAGAGTGGGACAGACGTACGGAATCACCCGATGAACGCCTCCCGCAACGCCACCGGCGCGCTTTTCATGGTCATCGCCATGGCGGCCTTCACCTGCAACGATGCCCTCGTCAAGTCCACGACCGGCGCCCTGAACACCGGGCAGATCCTGTTCGTGCGCGGCGCGATGACGAGCGTGCTCGTCGTAGCCATCGCCTGGTGGATGGGAGCGCTGCGCTCCTGGCGGGTCATGCTGCAGCCGGCCCTCCTTTTGCGCCTCGCGGCGGAGATCCTCGCCTCCATCACCTATATTTCCGCGCTCGGCGCCATGCCGCTCGCCAACACCGCGGCCATCCTCCAGTCGCTGCCGCTCGCCGTCACGCTCGGGGCGGCGCTCTTCCTCGGCGAAAAGGTCGGCTGGCGGCGGTGGCTGGCGATCGCGGCGGGCTTCGTCGGCGTGATCATCGTCATCCGCCCGGGGCCGGACGGCTTTTCCACGGCCTCGGTCTATGTCATCGCCTCGGTCATCGGCGCGGCGACGCGCGACCTCGCGACGCGCAAGATCAGCAGCGACGTGCCCTCCATCTTCGTCAGCGCCGTCACAGCCATCGCGATCTCCATGGTCGGCGGACTGCTGGTCACGCCCATGGGCGGCTGGCAGCCGATGGCGCCCGACGTGCTGGGGCGGCTTGCGCTTGCAAGCGTGCTGCTCCTCATCGGCTACCAGACGATCGTCAGCGCCATGCGCACCGGCGAGATCTCCTTCATCGCGCCCTTCCGTTATACGAGCCTCATCTGGGCGATGGGCATCGGCTTCCTGTTCTTCGGCGAGGTGCCGGATTTCTGGATGGCTTTGGGCGTCGCGATCATCGTCGCCTCCGGCCTCTACACCTTCTACCGCGAGAACCTGCGCCGGAAGGCGGTCGCGCAAGGCTCCGTGCCGGAAGCGCCGTAACGGCTTGCCGCCCGGCGCCGCACGGACTAGACGGAGGCAGGAGGAAAGCGGCGATGGCGACAGCAGAGGATATACCGGGGGTGATCCTGGCAGGCGGCCTCTCCTCACGCATGGGCGAGGACAAGGCCCGGATCCGGCTCGGCGGCGCCTGCCTTCTCGACCGCGCCGCCCGCCGGCTCGCCCCGCAGGTCAGCGCCCTCGCCGTCAATGCCAACGGCCCGGTGCTCTTCGCCGAGGGCGAGGAGCTGCCGGTCTTCGCCGATCTCGACACGGTCCGCGCCGGCCCGCTCGGCGGCATCCTCGCCGCCCTCGATCACGCCGGAAAGCACCATCCCGGCGCCAGCCATGTCGCGACCGTGCCGATCGACAGCCCCTTCTTCCCAGCCGATCTCGTCGCGCGGCTCGCCCGTGCCGCCGACAGCCCCGAGCGGATCGTCGCGGCCCGTTCGGCCGGCGGGCTCCACCCGGTCTTCGCGCTCTGGCCGGTCGCGCTTGCGGGCGATCTTGCCGCCTGGCTTGCCGGCGGCGGGGCGCTGCGCGTGCGCAGCTATCTCGAACGCCACCAGGCCCGCGAGGTCGCCTTCCCTCCGGTCGAGACGCCGCGCGGCCCGCTCGATCCCTTCTTCAACATCAACACGCCCGACGACCTCGCCGCGGCGGAGAACTGGCTCTGGGTACTGGAACGATGACGCAACCGAAGGTTTTCGGCATTGCCGGCTGGAAGAATTCCGGCAAGACGGGCCTTGCCGTCCGCCTCGTCAGCGAACTGGTCGCGCGCGGCTATCGCGTATCGACCGTCAAGCACGCCCATCACGATTTCGACATCGACAAGGTCGGCGCCGACAGCTATCGCCACCGGCAGGCGGGCGCCCACGAGGTCACCATCGTTTCCGGCACACGCTATGCCATTATGCACGAACTGCGCGGCGCGCCCGAGCCTTCCTTCGCGGAAATCCTCGCGCGCCTTGCCCCCTGTGACCTCGTGCTGATCGAGGGCTACAAGCGCGAGCCCATCCCCAAGATCGAGGCCCGCCGGCTGGCCGCCGCCAACCGCACGCCGCTCGCTCCCGAGGATCCGCATATCGCCGCCATCGCCGCCGACCACGAGGTTCCGGACACGGCGCTGCCCGTCTTCGACCTCGACGATACCGCGGCCATCGCCGATTTCGTGGTGCGCGTCACAGGGCTTGCAAAGCCCGCCTGACTCCCCACGCAAAAGGCCGCGGGAAAAATCCCGCGGCCTCTTCTTCTTTATGCGGCAGAACCGGTCAGTCGGCGCTGGCGACAGGGCGGACCAGCGCCGTCACGCGGCGGATGGTGACGCGGCGGTTCTCCTGTTCGGCCGACTGGGTGCGGACCTTCAGGAAGCGCTCGCCATAGCCCTGCGTCTGGAGGTTCTCCGGCGGAATGCCGTAGACCTCGGTGAGCAGGTTGGCGACCGAATCCGCGCGCTTGTCGGAAAGCACGAGGTTGGACCTGTCGGAGCCGACGGCGTCCGTATGGCCTTCGATGAGGAAGGTCTCGCCGGCATCCTCGTCGAGGATTTTCAGCATGGCCTCGGCGACCTCGCGCAGCGTGCGGGCCTGCGACATCGGCACCTCGGCGCTGCCCGTGGCGAAGGTGATCGTATCGAGATCGATGCGGCGCACCTTGTCACGCAGGCGTGCGGAATGCTTCACCTCGCCGATCGTGTAGACGCGCTCGACACGCTCGACCGGCGGCTCGGAGAGGAAGTCGTAGTAATCCCGGTCCGAATCGCTCGACGTGTCGATGATATAGTCGCTGACGGGAATGCGCAGACGCATCGGCGGCAGGTCGTAGCCGACATCGGCGAAGCTCGGATGGGGCCTGTCGTCCTCCAGCTCCGGCGCATAGGCCAGGATATATTCGCGTCCGTCACGGCCGACGCGCGAACGCTGGATGATGTCGCCGTAGCGGTTGTAGATCGTGACGAGCTTGACGCCGCCGGGCCGCACGATCGTCTCGCGCACGCGACCGCGGGCGAGCTTGTCATAGTAGACGTCCTCGGAATCGCGGCGAAGGCGGGGTCGGTCGTCGCCGCGCACGATCAGCCTGTCGCCGACCGAAAAGACGGTGCGGTTGTCGAGCTTCTCGACGACGTTCACCTCGGTGACCCTATTGTCGACATCGTTGTTCACGGTCGTATTGTTGTTGACGGTCGTGTTGTTGATCACGGTGTTGTTGACGATATTGGTCGTCGTCGGCACGTCGAAGGCGGGCGCCTCGTCGACGCGCTCGCCCTCTTCGGCGATTGCGGCCTCGATCTTCTGCGGCACGGCCTCGCGTACCTCCTCGGAGATCGCCGCCTGAGCCGAGACGTCCGAATCAGGAAGCGGGACCTCTTCCTGCGCACGCTGTTCCTCGCGCTGCTTGCGGCGCTCCTCGCGGCCCGTCTGGCCGCCGCTGTTGTCGGCGTCCTTGTCGCTGTCGAGAACAGCCGCGCCATTCTCGACCGGCAGCACGACCGTCTCGTCGGTCTGGCCCGGATCCTTGGCGATCTCCTGCTTCTCGTCTTCGCTCAGCGTGTCTGTGACCGGCGGAACCGCTTCCCCGGCCTCGGTTTCCCCGGCCTGGCTTTCGCCCGCTTCCGGCTCTGCAGGCTGCTGCTCCC
>CBIMFD010000056.1:0-15836 GCA_966243085.1 uncultured Shinella sp. | reverse complement strand
CCGCGAAGGCGGCCGCACCGTCGGCGCCGGCATCGTCGCCTCGATCGTCGAGTAAGGCTTCAAGGCCACAAGGCCGCTGAAATAGGAAGGGCAGGGAGCGACCCTGCCCCTCCGGTCTTTGAAAATTTAGCGGACTGGCCTTTCGGCAATTGTGTTTTCGTGTGCGTTCCGTTATGGGAACCGCCAGAATCAAAAACGCGCATTTCCCAAGAGAATCGCGCGAATAACGAACTAAGGAAAAGTCGTATGAACGGCCAGAACATCCGCATCCGCCTCAAGGCGTTTGACCACCGGATCCTCGATGCCTCCACGCGTGAAATCGTGTCGACGGCCAAGCGCACCGGCGCAAGCGTCCGCGGTCCCGTTCCGCTCCCGACCCGTATTGAAAAGTTCACCGTCAACCGTTCGCCCCACGTGGACAAGAAGAGCCGTGAACAATTCGAGATGCGCACCCACAAGCGCCTGCTCGACATCGTAGATCCGACGCCGCAGACGGTCGATGCTCTCATGAAGCTCGACCTTGCGGCCGGTGTAGACGTAGAGATCAAACTCTAAGTCCGGCGCAAGCCGAAATAACAAGGAAGGTACGTGGCATTAGGCCGACGTCTTCTGAAAACGGGAAACCCGACGGCCGCAGGGCCGAAGTGGAATCCTTAAACCAAGAGGCATGACGGGACGTCACGATCCCGCCAGGACTTCTAAGAGGATTGAACCATGCGTTCAGGTGTGATTGCACAGAAAGTAGGGATGACTCGCGTCTATAACGACGCAGGTGAGCACATCCCGGTAACAGTATTGCGACTGGACAACGTCCAGGTCGTTGCTCAGCGCACGCAGGAGAAGAACGGCTACACGGCCGTCCAGCTCGGCGCCGGCTCTTCCAAGGTGAAGAACACGGCCAAGGCGCTGCGCGGCCAGTTCGCCGCCGCAAGCGTCGAGCCGAAGGCCAAGCTCGTCGAATTCCGCGTTTCGGAAGACAACCTCATCGAGATCGGCGCGGAACTGACCGCCAGCCATTTCGTCGCAGGCCAGCTCGTCGACGTCACCGGCACCACGATCGGTAAGGGCTTTGCCGGTGCCATGAAGCGCCACAACTTCGGCGGTCTTCGTGCAACGCACGGCGTTTCCGTTTCGCACCGTTCGCACGGTTCGACGGGTAACAACCAGGACCCGGGCAAGGTTTGGAAGGGCAAGCGCATGGCCGGTCACATGGGCCAGACGCGCGTCACCACCCAGAACCTCGAAGTCGTCTCCACGGACGAAGAGCGCGGTCTCATCCTCGTCAAGGGCGCAGTCCCGGGCTCCAAGGGCGCCTGGATCGTCGTTCGTGACGCCGTCAAGTCCGGCACCCCGTCCGACGCCCCGCGTCCGGCCGCCGTGCGCGCCGCAGCCAAGTAAGGGAACCTGATCATGGATCTCAAAGTCACGACCCTCGAGGGGAAGGACGCCGGCAAGGTCTCCCTCTCCGACGCGATCTTCGGCCTCGAGCCGCGCGAAGACATCATTGCCCGCGTCGTCCGCTGGCAGCTCGCCAAGAAGCAGCAGGGCACGCATCAGTCGCTGACCCGCGGTGAAGTTTCCCGCACCGGCGCCAAGATGTACAAGCAGAAGGGCACGGGCCGCGCCCGTCACCATTCCGCACGCGCTCCGCAGTTCCGCGGCGGTGCCAAGGCTCACGGCCCGGTCTCCCGCAGCCATGCTCACGACCTGCCCAAGCAGGTTCGCGCGCTCGGCCTGCGTCACGCCCTCTCGGCCAAGATCAAGGCTGACGACGTCATCATCGTCGACGACCTCGTCGCCAAGGAAGCAAAGACGAAGGCTCTGGCCGGCGCATTCGCTTCGCTCGGCCTCACCAACGCGCTCTTCATCGGCGGCGCAGAACTTGACGGCAACTTCAAGCTCGCAGCACGCAACATCCCGAACGTGGATGTTCTGCCGATCCAGGGCATCAATGTTTACGATATCCTGCGCCGCGGCAAGCTCGTGCTCTCCAAGGCTGCTGTAGAAGCCCTCGAGGAGCGGTTCAAATGACGGATCTTCGCCACTACGATGTGATCGTATCTCCTTCGATCACCGAAAAGTCGACGCTGGTATCCGAACACAACCAGGTCGTCTTCAACGTTGCCAAGCGTGCTTCCAAGCCTGAGATCAAGGCTGCCGTCGAAGCGCTCTTCGGCGTCAAGGTCACGGCTGTGAACACGCTCGTCCGCAAGGGCAAGGTAAAGCGTTTCCGCGGCTTCGCCGGCCGGCAGGGAGATGTCAAGAAGGCTGTCGTCACGCTCGCTGACGGCCAGTCCATCGACGTCTCCACCGGGCTCTGATCGGGCAGTCGGCTAAAGAGGAAACAGAAAAATGGCATTGAAACACTTCAATCCGACCACTCCGAGCCAGCGCCAGCTGGTCATCGTCGACCGGTCGGGCCTTTACAAGGGCAAGCCCGTAAAGGCTCTGACCGAGGGTCTCTCCAAGAGCGGTGGCCGTAACAACCTCGGTCGCATCACCGCCCGCTTCATCGGCGGCGGTCACAAGCGCACCTACCGTCTCATCGACTTCAAGCGTCGCAAGTTCGACGTCGAGGGCACGGTCGAGCGTCTGGAATACGACCCGAACCGCACGGCGTTCATCGCGCTCGTCAGCTATGCCGACGGCGAACAGGCCTATATCCTCGCTCCACAGCGTCTCGCTGCCGGCGACAAGGTCATCGCCTCGGACAAGGCCGTCGACGTCAAGCCCGGCAACACCATGCCGCTGCAGTACATCCCGGTCGGCTCGATCGTCCATAACGTCGAGATGAAGCCGGGCAAGGGCGGCCAGATCGCCCGCTCCGCCGGCACCTTCGTCCAGTTGGTCGGCCGCGACCAGGGCATGGCGATCCTTCGCCTGAACTCCGGCGAACAGCGGCTGGTTCACTCGTCCTGCCTTGCAACGGTCGGCGCCGTATCCAACCCGGATCATGGCAACATCAACGACGGCAAGGCCGGCCGTACGCGCTGGCGCGGCAAGACCCCGCATAACCGCGGCGTCGTCATGAACCCGGTCGACCACCCGCACGGCGGTGGTGAAGGCCGCACCTCCGGTGGTCGCCATCCGGTATCCCCGTGGGGCAAGCCCACCAAGGGCAAGCGTACCCGCTCGAACAAGTCGACCGACAAGTTCATCATGCGCTCGCGCCACTTGAAGAAGAAGTAAGAGAGGTTAGTCAGAAATGGCTCGTTCAGTATGGAAAGGCCCGTTCGTTGACGGCTATCTTCTCAAGAAGGCTGAGAAGGTTCGTGAAGGCGGTCGCAGCGAAGTAATCAAGATCTGGAGCCGTCGCTCCACGATCCTGCCGCAGTTCGTCGGACTTACCTTCGGCGTCTACAACGGCTCGAAGCACATCCCGGTGGCCGTCAACGAAGACATGGTCGGCCACAAGTTTGGTGAATTCGCTCCCACCCGGACCTACTACGGTCACGGTGCGGACAAGAAGGCGAAGAGGAAGTAACGATGGGTAAGGCTAAAGCCGAACGTCGGCTGAAGGATAACGAGGCGCAGGCTGTTGCGCGCACGATCCGCGTCAGCCCCCAGAAGCTCAACCTGCTTGCTGCGCTCATCCGCGGCAAGAAGGTCGACCGCGCGCTCGCCGAACTTGAATTCTCGCGCAAGCGTAGCGCCGAGACCGTCAAGAAGACGCTTGAATCCGCGATCGCCAACGCAGAAAACAACCACGACCTCGACGTCGACAGCCTCGTCGTCGCTGAGGCCTATGTCGGCAAGTCGATCGTCATGAAGCGTTTCCACGCCCGTGGCCGCGGCCGTGCATCGCGGATCGAGAAGCCCTTCTCGCATCTGACGATCGTCGTCCGTGAAGTCGAAGCCAAAGGGGAGGCCGCATAATGGGCCAGAAGATTAATCCGATCGGTTTCCGCCTCGGCATCAACCGTACCTGGGACAGCCGTTGGTTCGCCGACAATGCCGAATACGGCAAGCTGCTCCACGAAGACCTGAAGATCCGCAAGTTCGTCATGGACGAACTGAAGCAGGCCGGTATCGCCAAGGTCGTCATCGAGCGTCCGCACAAGAAGTGCCGCGTCACGATCCACTCGGCTCGCCCGGGTCTGATCATCGGCAAGAAGGGCGCGGACATCGAAAAGCTCCGCAAGAAGCTTTCCGAGATGACGAATTCCGAAACGCACCTCAACATCGTCGAAGTGCGCAAGCCGGAAGTCGACGCGACGCTCGTCGCTCAGTCGATCGCCCAGCAGCTCGAACGCCGCGTGGCCTTCCGCCGTGCGATGAAGCGCGCTGTCCAGTCGGCCATGCGTCTTGGCGCCGAAGGCATCAAGATCACCTGCGCCGGCCGTCTCGGCGGTGCGGAAATCGCCCGTACGGAATGGTACCGTGAAGGTCGCGTTCCGCTTCACACGCTGCGCGCGGATATCGACTACGGTACGGCTGAAGCCGAAACCGCGTTCGGCATCTGCGGCATCAAGGTCTGGATCTTCAAGGGCGAAATCCTTGAGCACGATCCGATGGCCTCTGAGCGTCGCGCCAGCGAAAGTGACAGCCAGGGTCCCGCCAGCCGTGAACGCGGCGACCGCGGCGACCGTCGTCGTGAAAACGCGTAACAGTCGCGTTTGGCAGCCAATATCGGAGAAGTAAAAAAATGTTGCAGCCAAAGCGTACCAAGTACCGCAAGCAGTTCAAGGGCCGCATCAAGGGCGTCGCCAAGGGCGGCTCCGAGCTCGCCTTCGGCGAGTTCGGCCTGAAGGCTCAGGAACCGAACCGCGTGAACGCTCGCGAGATCGAAGCGGCCCGCCGCGCGATCACCCGTTACATGAAGCGTGCCGGCCGTGTGTGGATCCGCGTGTTCCCCGACACCCCGGTTACCGCAAAGCCCACGGAAGTCCGCATGGGTAAGGGTAAGGGTTCGGTTGAATACTGGGCAGCCAAGGTCAAGCCCGGCCGTATGATGTTCGAGATCGACGGTGTCTCCGAGGAGATCGCCCGCGAGGCGCTTCGTCTCGGCTCGGCCAAGCTCTCGGTCAAGACGCGCTTCGTACAGCGCATTGCAGAGTAAGGAGCGAGCGCCATGAAAGCCGCAGACGTCAAGGCGCTGAGCGCCGACCAGCTCAACGAGGAGCTTGCCAAGCTGAAGAAGGAGCAGTTCAACCTGCGCTTCCAGAAGGCCACCGGCCAGCTCGAGAAGACCTCGCGCATCAACGAAGTCCGCAAGGACATCGCGCGCGTCAAGACCATTGCCCGCCAGAAGGCGGCAGAAGCCAAGGCCTAAGGACCAAAAAATATGCCGAAACGCATTCTGCAGGGCACTGTTGTCAGCGACAAGAACGACAAGACCGTTGTCGTGCGCGTCGAACGCCGTTTTGCCCATCCCCTGCTTCAGAAGACCGTTCGCCGGTCGAAGAAGTACAAGGCGCATGACGAAGCCAACCAGTACAAGGTCGGCGACGTCGTTTCCATCCAGGAATGCGCCCCGATTTCCAAGGACAAGCGCTGGACCGTCGTCTCGGCCCAGGCTTAAATCATCGGATTTCGCGCCGGGCTCTTGCTTCCGGCGCGGAAATCTGTATGAAGCAGCGCAAGGACGCTCGGAATCGCGAGCGTTCTTTTGCTTTGAGCGCAGGGAAGGTCCATCGGCTCGCCGGAGTGGAAACCACCTTGGCAACACACCATCCCGCGCGAAAACATGAATTTCCATAAGCTGGAACAGGGGGCTAACACCCAACCGGTCCGGTAAAACAAGAAGGCGACCTGACATGATTCAGATGCAGACTAACCTCGACGTCGCGGATAATTCCGGCGCACGTCGTGTCATGTGCATCAAGGTGCTGGGCGGCTCCAAGCGCAAGTACGCTTCGGTCGGCGACATTATCGTCGTCTCGATCAAGGAAGCCATCCCGCGCGGCCGCGTGAAGAAGGGTGACGTGATGAAGGCGGTCGTCGTGCGTACCGCCAAGGACATCCGCCGCCCCGACGGCAGCGTCATCCGTTTCGACAGCAACGCCGCTGTCCTGATCGACAACAAGAAAGAGCCGATCGGCACCCGTATCTTCGGACCGGTTCCGCGCGAACTTCGCGCCAAGAACCACATGAAGATCATCTCGCTGGCTCCCGAAGTACTCTAAGGAGCGATGGCTATGCAGAAGATCCGTAAAGGCGACAAGGTCGTCGTACTCACCGGCAAGGACAAGGGCCGCACCGGCGAGGTCGTTCAGGTCATGCCGAAGGAAGACCGTGCGGTGGTCAAGGGTATCAACCTGGTGAAGCGTCACCAGCGCCAGACCCAGACCCAGGAAGCCGGCATCATCACCAAGGAAGCTCCGATCCACCTGTCGAACATCGCGATCGCCGATCCCAAGGACGGCAAGCCGACCCGCGTCGGTTTCAAGGTCGAAGGCGACAAGAAGGTTCGTGTAGCAAAGCGTTCGGGAGTGTCGATCGATGGCTGACACCAAGTATGAGCCCCGGCTCAAGAAGGAATATGTCGAGCGCATCCGCGCGGCGCTGAAGGAGCAGTTCTCCTACGCCAACGAGATGCAGATCCCGAAGATCGAGAAGATCGTCATCAACATGGGCGTGGGCGAAGCCACGGGCGACAGCAAGAAGCCGACCGTAGCCGCCGCCGACCTCGCATCGATCGCCGGCCAGAAGCCGGTCATCACGCGCGCCCGCAACTCCATCGCGGGCTTCAAGGTCCGTGAAGGCATGCCGATCGGCGCGAAGGTCACCCTTCGCGGCGCGCGCATGTACGAATTTCTGGATCGCCTCGTGAACATCGCGCTGCCCCGCGTACGCGATTTCCGTGGTCTGAACCCGAAGTCCTTCGATGGCCGTGGCAACTTCGCCATGGGCATCAAGGAGCACATTGTGTTCCCTGAGATCAACTACGACAAGGTTGATCAGATGTGGGGCATGGACATCATCGTTTGCACGACGGCACCGACGGACGACGAAGCACGGGCTCTTCTGAAAGAGTTCAACTTCCCGTTCCGCGCCTGACCGTAACGACAAGCGTAAAGAAGGATAACTGTTATGGCTAAAACCAGCGCAGTCGAGAAGAATAACCGCCGCCGCAAACTGGTCGCCAGCCAGGCTGCCAAGCGCGCCGCCCTCAAGGCGATCATCCAGAACCAGGCTCTCCCGATCGAGGAGCGCTTCAAGGCGACCCTGAAGCTTGCCGAAATGCCGCGCAACGGCTCCAAGACCCGCATTCGCAATCGTTGCGAAGTCACGGGCCGCCCGCGTGCATTCTATCGCAAACTCAAGATGTCGCGTATTGCGCTTCGCGAACTGGGCAATCTCGGCAAGGTGCCGGGCATCGTCAAGTCGAGCTGGTAAGGAGACGGGTACATGGCAATGACTGATCCCCTGGGCGATATGCTCACCCGTATCCGCAACGGCGCCGCTCGCCGCAAGTCCAGCGTTTCCACGCCGGCTTCCAAGCTGCGCGCGCGCGTTCTGGACGTCCTTCAGGCCGAAGGCTACATCCGCGGATACTCCGAAGTCGAATTCGACAACGGCAAGGCCGAGCTGAGCATCGAACTCAAGTACTACGAAGGCGCGTCCGTGATCCGCAAGATCGACCGCGTCTCCAAGCCGGGCCGCCGGGTCTATGTCTCGGTAAAGTCCATTCCGCAGGTCGCGAACGGCCTCGGCATCACCATCCTTTCGACCCCGAAGGGCGTGATGGCCGATCACCAGGCACGCGAACAGAACGTAGGTGGCGAGGTTCTTTGCTCGGTCTTCTAAGGCTGGGCAAGGATCTCCATAACGAACAGACAGGATAAAACAATGTCTCGTATCGGTAAGAAGCCCGTTCCGGTTCCTGCTGGTGTCACCGCGACCGTCGATGGTCAGAAGGTCACCGCGAAGGGCCCGAAGGGCGAGCTGTTCTTCGTCGCGAACGACGAAGTTTCGGTCAAGCTCGAAGACAACACCGTTGTCGTCCAGCCGGTCAACGACTCGAAGGATGCTCGTTCCAAGTGGGGCATGTCCCGCACGATGGTCGAGAACATCTTCAAGGGCGTCAAGGACGGCTACGAGCGCAAGCTCGAAATCAACGGCGTCGGTTATCGTGCGTCCATGCAGGGCAAGAACCTGCAGCTCGCGCTCGGTTTCAGCCACGACGTCGTCTACCAGACGCCGGAAGGCATCACGATCGCTGTTCCGAAGCCGACGGAAATCGTCGTCACCGGCATCAGCAAGCAGCAGGTCGGCCAGGTCGCGGCGGAAATCCGCGAATATCGTGGCCCCGAGCCCTACAAGGGCAAGGGCGTCAAGTATGCCGAAGAGCGGATCGTCCGCAAAGAAGGCAAGAAGAAGTAAGGATCACGCGAAATGGCTAGCAGGAAAGAAGCTCTCCAGCGCCGCGCCAACCGCGTGCGCCGTTCCATCAAGGCGGTCGCGGGCGGCCGTCCGCGCCTGTCGGTTCATCGCTCGTCGAAGAACATCTACGTACAGGTCATCGACGACGTGGCCGGCAAGACGCTTGCGTCCGCCTCCACGCTCGACACCGATCTGCGCTCGTCGCTGAAGACGGGCGCCGACACGGCAGCAGCCGCTGCCGTCGGCAAGCTCATCGCAGAGCGCGCCGTCAAGGCCGGCGTCAAGGAAGTCGTTTTCGACCGTGGCGCCTTCATCTATCACGGCCGCATCAAGGCTCTCGCCGAAGCTGCCCGTGAAGGTGGTCTGCACTTCTGATCGATCGGCCGGGCGCCTCGGCGCCCGCCGGCCAACTCAGTAGGGTACTGGCCGCTTTCGTTCAGCGAATGGAAGCGGCTTTCGTCAATCTGCCGATTGCACCCGGAAAAGAAAAAGGAAAAGGACAATGGCACAGGAAAAGCGCGGTCGCGATGACCGCCAGAACCGCGAAGAGCGCGACAGCGAGTTTGTCGACAAGCTCGTCGCGATCAATCGCGTCGCGAAGGTCGTCAAGGGCGGCCGTCGTTTCGGTTTCGCAGCTCTCGTCGTCGTCGGCGACCAGAAGGGCCGCGTCGGCTTCGGCCACGGCAAGGCTCGTGAAGTTCCGGAAGCCATCCGGAAGGCCACCGAAGCCGCCAAGCGCGACCTCATCTTCGTACCGCTGCGCTCGGGCCGCACCCTGCACCACGACGTGCACGGCCGCCACGGCGCCGGCAAGGTCCTGCTTCGCTCGGCCAAGCCCGGTACGGGTATCATCGCCGGCGGCCCGATGCGCGCCGTTTTCGAGACGCTCGGCGTTCATGACGTCGTTGCCAAGTCGACCGGCTCGTCGAACCCGTACAACATGATCCGTGCGACGTTCGATGCCCTCAAGAGCCAGATGCACCCGAAGGACATCGCGGCACAGCGCGGCATGAAGTACGCCACGCTGCAGGCCCGCCGTGCGTCCGCCGGCGTCGCTTCCGAAGAATAAGGGAGTCTGAACAATGGCCAAGAAAGAAACCGCCAAGAAGACGGTGACTGTCGAGCAGATCGGCAGCCCCATCCGCCGTCCGGCCATCCAGCGTCAGACGCTGATCGGCCTGGGCCTCAACAAGATGCACCGGGTTCGCACGCTGGAAGACACCCCGTCTGTCCGCGGCATGATCCGTGCCGTCCAGCACCTCGTCCGCGTCGTCGACGGGAAGTGAGGGAGACAAGATCATGAAGCTCAATGAAATCAAGGACAACGAAGGCTCCACCAAGAACCGCAAGCGCGTCGGTCGCGGTATCGGTTCGGGCTCCGGCAAGACCGGTGGCCGCGGTGTGAAGGGCCAGAAGGCGCGTTCGGGCGTTGCCATCAACGGCTTTGAAGGCGGTCAGATGCCCATCTACCGTCGCCTGCCGAAGCGCGGCTTCACCAACATCTTCGCGTCCGACTTCGTCATCGTTTCCCTGGACCGCGTTCAGAAGGCGATCGATGCCGGCAAGCTCGATGCCAAGGCGACCGTCGATGCCGCCGCCCTGAAGGCTGCCGGCGTCATCCGCCGCGAGAAGGATGGCGTTCGCATCCTCGCCGACGGCGAACTGAAGGCCAAGGTCGCCTTTGAAGTCGCCGGCGCCTCCAAGCCGGCGGTCGAGAAGATCGAGAAGGCCGGCGGTTCGATCAAGCTGCTCCTGGCAGCAGCGGAAGCCGCCGAATAATTCGACGAATAATCGCCCGGTGTGCTTCACACCGGGCGATTTTACTCCCATATGTGAGCCTCACAGCGACGGCCGGGATTCGTCCCAGCGCCGTTATCCGGAAGAAAAACCAGGGTGAGGCCGGGATTGCTTGACAATCCGCGTTTCAAACGGTTTAGGCTCCATCCGCCCGCTTTGCCGCAACGGCAGAAGGGCACGACCAATTTCAGCATCGGCGTCATCGGTCCGGGGAGGGCCGGCCGCAGGTGCCAACGGATCAGCCATTCCGGACCTGGCCGGGCTTCACCGCCGCCGGATCGGCTACGCGGAGAAATGCATGGCTTCGGCAGCGGAACAACTAGCCTCTAATCTCAACTTCTCGACTTTCGCCAAGGCGGAAGACTTGAAGAAGCGTCTCTGGTTCACCCTGGGCGCTCTGCTCGTCTATCGTCTCGGCACCTACATTCCGCTGCCGGGCATCGATCCCGCCGCCTTCGGGCAGGCCTTCACGCGGCATCAGCAGGGCGTTCTCAGCCTCTTCAACATGTTCGCCGGCGGCGCCGTGGAGCGCATGGCGATCTTCGCGCTCGGCATCATGCCGTATATCTCCGCTTCGATCATCGTGCAGCTCATGACCTCGGTCGTTCCCTCGCTGGAGCAGCTCAAGAAGGAAGGCGAGCAGGGCCGCAAGATCATCAACCAGTATACCCGCTACGGCACCGTGCTGCTCGGCATGCTGCAGGCCTATGGCATTGCGGTGGGCCTCGAGAGCTCCGCCGGCGTGGTGGTGGATCCGGGCTGGTTCTTCCGTATTTCGACCGTGATCTCGCTGCTCGGCGGCACGATGTTCCTGATGTGGCTCGGCGAGCAGATCACGTCGCGCGGCATCGGCAACGGCGTCTCGCTGATCATCTTCGCGGGCATCGTCGCGGCCCTGCCGCAGGCGCTCGGCAATACGCTCGAACTCGGCCGTACGGGCCAGCTCTCGATCGGCGTCGTGCTGGGCGTGGTCGTCATGGCCGTCGTCGTCATCGCGCTCATCGTCTTCGTGGAACGCGCCCAGCGTCGCCTTCTGATCCAGTATCCGAAGCGCCAGGTCGGCAACCGCATGTTCCAGGGCGATACCTCGCACCTGCCGCTGAAGCTCAACACCTCGGGCGTCATACCGGCGATCTTTGCCTCCTCGCTGCTGCTGCTGCCGGCAACGCTCGCAGGCTTTTCCAATACGTCCGAACTGCCTTCCTGGGCAACGACGGCGCTCGCGGCGCTCGGCCACGGCAGGCCGCTCTACATGGCGCTCTACGCCGCCATGATCGCCTTCTTCGCCTTCTTCTACACGGCTATCGTCTTCAATCCGAAGGACACGGCCGATAACCTGAAGAAGCATGGCGGCTTCATCCCCGGCATCCGCCCGGGCGAGCGCACAGCCGAATATATCGACTACGTGCTGACCCGCATCACGGCCACGGGTGCGCTTTACCTCGTGTTCGTCTGCATCCTTCCGGAAATCCTCATCGCGCAGACCGGCGTGCCATTCTACCTTGGTGGTACGTCGCTTTTGATTGTTGTCAGCGTGACCCTGGATACTGTAGCACAGATACAGGGCCACCTGATTGCCCAGCAGTATGAGGGGCTGATCAAGAAGTCGAAGCTGCGTGGAGGAAAGAGGGGACGATGAGACTGATTTTTCTGGGACCGCCGGGCGCCGGAAAGGGGACCCAAGCCAAGCTCCTGACGGAAAAGTACGGCATTCCGCAGCTTTCCACGGGTGACATGCTGCGGGCGGCCGTTGCCGCCGGCACGGATGTCGGCAAGCGCGCCAAGGCCGTCATGGATGCCGGGCAGCTCGTTTCCGACGCGATCGTCAACGAAATCGTTTCCGACCGCATCGATTCGGCCGATTGCGCGAAGGGCTTCATCCTCGACGGTTATCCGCGCACGGTTCCTCAGGCCGAGGCCCTCGACAGGATTCTCGCCGGCAAGGGGCTCGCGCTCGATGCCGTGATCGAGCTGAAGGTCGACGAGGCCGCGCTGGTCAGGCGCATGGAGAGCCGCGTGGCCGAGACGGTCGCCGCCGGCGGCACGGTCCGCTCCGACGACAACCCGGAAGCCTTCAAGCGGCGCCTTGCGGAATACCGTGAGAAGACGGCGCCGCTTTCGAACTACTACGCCTCGACCGGCAAGCTCCAGACGGTAGACGGCATGGCGAATGTCGGCGTCGTCACGGCCGATATCGCCGGAATCCTGGAGAACGCCTGAGTTCAGGCTAAAAAGGACCGGCCGGGGAGTTGACTTTTTCGGCCGATTCCCCTTAAGACAGCGCCAACTCGCGACATACCATTGCGATCGGCGCGGATTTCAGAAGAACGAAGTCCGGGTGCGGTCGTTTTCGACGTGTCCCGAACCTCAGTGTGAAACGCGGCTTTCCGGCCGTATCGAATGAAGAAGACCACTTGCCGGACGGCAACTGGAAGCAAGGAGAACAGGCGTGGCACGTATCGCTGGCGTCAACATCCCGACCGCGAAGCGCGTCGTAATCGCGCTCCGTTACATTCACGGGATCGGCCCGAAGTTTGCACAGGAGATCATCGAGAAGGTCGGTATCCCGGCCGATCGCCGCGTGCATCAGCTCACGGACGCAGAAATCCTGCAGATCCGCGAAACCATCGACCGCGACTACCAGGTCGAAGGCGACCTGCGTCGCGAGACCTCGATGAACATCAAGCGTCTCATGGACCTCGGCTGCTACCGTGGCCTGCGTCACCGTCGTGGCCTTCCGGTCCGCGGCCAGCGCACGCACACGAACGCCCGCACCCGCAAGGGGCCGGCCAAGGCCATCGCAGGCAAGAAGAAGTAATTTCCCGGAAACGGGGAACGGGAGGCTGGCGCTTCGCGCCGGCCTCTTTTGAGTTTCGAGCGGGGTTTGCGTTTCGTCATATCCCGGTCGGTGGAGCTGCTGGCACTACGGCAGTGACGATATCGCCGCAGACACGCGCCTTCGGGCAGGTCTGCAATTACTGTTCAGGGCAGGGGTTCGTCCCGGCCCGGTGGAGCCGCTGGAATTACGGCGGTGTCGAGATCAACGAAAGGACTATCCATGGCCAAGGAAGCCGCACGCGTCCGCCGTCGCGAACGCAAGAACATCACCTCGGGTGTTGCTCACGTCAATTCTTCGTTCAACAACACGATGATCACCATCACCGACGCGCAGGGCAACGCGATTGCCTGGTCGTCGGCCGGTGCGAAGGGCTTCAAGGGTTCGCGCAAGTCGACCCCGTTCGCCGCACAGATCGCCGCCGAAGACTGCGCCAAGAAGGCCCAGGAACACGGCATGAAGTCGTTGGAAGTCGAAGTCTGCGGTCCGGGTTCCGGCCGTGAATCGGCTCTGCGCGCCCTCCAGGCTGCCGGCTTCATGATTACGTCCATCCGTGACGTGACGCCGATCCCGCACAACGGTTGCCGCCCGCGCAAGAAGCGCCGCGTCTGATCATCGCATTCGAACAATCGCGGAGGCCGGCCGGCTTCCGCGATACTTCAGGGCTCGGCCGTCACGATTGGATGGTGGCGGCGAACGGAAGGCAAAACACATGATCCAGAAAAACTGGCAGGAACTGATCAAGCCGAACAAGGTGGAATTCACCTCCTCCGGCCGCACCAAGGCAAGCCTTGTTGCCGAGCCGCTGGAGCGTGGCTTCGGCCTGACGCTCGGCAACGCGCTGCGTCGCGTGCTCCTGTCGTCGCTGCGCGGTGCGGCTGTGACCGCCGTGCAGATCGACGGCGTCCTGCACGAGTTCTCCTCCATCCCGGGCGTCCGGGAAGACGTGACGGACATCGTGCTCAACATCAAGGAAATCGCCATCAAGATGGATGGCGACGACAGCAAGCGCATGGTCGTGCGCAAGCAGGGCCCGGGCGTCGTTACGGCTGGTGACATCCAGACCGTCGGCGACATCGAGATCCTGAACCCCGACCATGTCATCTGCACCCTCGACGAGGGCGCGGAGATCCGCATGGAGTTCACGGTCAACAACGGCAAGGGTTACGTCCCGGCCGACCGCAACCGCTCCGAAGACGCGCCGATCGGCCTCATCCCGGTCGACAGCCTGTATTCGCCGGTCAAGAAAGTGTCCTACAAGGTGGAAAACACCCGTGAAGGCCAGGTTCTCGACTACGACAAGCTGACGATGACCATCGAGACCGACGGTTCCGTCACCGGCGAAGACGCGATCGCGTTTGCCGCCCGCATTCTCCAGGATCAGCTCTCGGTCTTCGTCAACTTCGACGAACCGCAGAAGGAAACCGAGGAAGAATCGGTCACGGAACTGGCGTTCAACCCGGCGCTCCTCAAGAAGGTCGACGAATTGGAACTGTCCGTCCGTTCGGCGAACTGCCTGAAGAACGACAACATCGTCTATATCGGCGATCTCATTCAGAAGACCGAAGCCGAAATGCTTCGCACTCCGAATTTTGGTCGCAAGTCGCTCAACGAGATCAAGGAAGTTCTCGCTTCCATGGGCCTGCACCTCGGCATGGAAGTGCCGGCCTGGCCGCCCGAAAACATCGAAGATCTCGCCAAGCGCTACGAAGACCAGTATTAACACCATCAAACGGCAGGCAACTGCCTGCATGTGAAGGAGAACCGAGATGCGCCACCAGAATTCCGGTCGCAAACTCAACCGTACCGCCAGCCACCGCAAGGCGATGTTCGCCAACATGGCTGCCTCGCTCATCCAGCACGAGCAGATCGTAACGACGCTTCCGAAGGCGAAGGAAATCCGCCCGATCGTCGAGAAGCTCGTCACCCTCGGCAAGCGCGGCGACCTGCACGCTCGCCGCCAGGCGATCTCGCAGATTCGCGACGTTGCCGTCGTCGGCAAGTTGTTCGACGCGATCGCAAGCCGCTACGCCAACCGCAACGGCGGCTACCTGCGCATCATGAAGGCCGGCTTCCGCCATGGCGACAACGCGCCGCTCGCCGTCATCGAATTCGTTGACCGCGACGTCGACGCAAAGGGCGCCGCCGACAAGGCCCGCGTCGCTGCCGAAGCCGAAGCTGAAGCCGCGTAAGTCCTTCGGGATCGGATATTGAAAAAGGCCGGGAGAGCGATCTCCCGGCCTTTTTGTTTTGCGGTGACGTTGCCCCTCATCCCCCTGCCGGGACCTTCTCCCCGCAAGCGGGGCGAAGGCGGACGTTGGGCGGTTTTCGTTCTTTCGCCGGCTCTGCAATTTAGGAAAACGGCGAGCCCAGCGTTCCTCGCCCCGCTTGCGGGGAGAGGATGCCGGCAGGCAGGTGAGGGGCGCTACGCCCTGCGGAACTGCGCTCGCCCGTCCGCTCCACGCTTCCACTTGTTGAAATACGGCCGCACCGGGCGCCATGCCAGTAGCAAGGCCACCAGCGCGATATAGGTCCACGGCTCCAGCCCCACGACCTTCACGGACATGGCGAAGTGCAAGGCGCCGGCGGCGGCGATGACGTAGACGAGGCGGTGCAGTTTCGTCCAGCGTGGCCCCAGCCGGCGGATCGACCAGTTATTCGAGGTCAGCGCCAGCGGGATGAGCAGCACGAAGGCGGCCATGCCGATGGTGATGAAGGGGCGCTTGGCGATATCGACGAGGATCGCCATGAAATTCAGGTACTGATCGAGCACCATATAGGTCAGGAAGTGCATCAGCACGTACCAGAAGGCCAGCAGCCCGAGCGCGCGGCGGTAGCGGACCCAGTTGAGGCCGAAAAGATCGCGGATCGGCGTGAT
>CBIMFD010000055.1:0-15843 GCA_966243085.1 uncultured Shinella sp. | reverse complement strand
GCCATGTGGGACCCACCGAACTCCATATGCGATTGCCCTGCCGCAGGCGGGGAGATGCCGGCAGGGCAGAGGGGGGTGAATCTGGTCGAAGCCTGCCATCATTCCATTCACCCCATCATCCGCGACACGAACAGCCCGTCCGGGTCGAAACTCGCCTTCACCCGCGCCTGCAAGGCCGCAACGGCTTCCGCCTGCGGCTGGAAGGCCTGTTCGGCGGCGAGCATCTCGGGCCGGGCGCGCAGAAGCGCCGCGTGGCCGCCGCCGACGGCCTTGATGTAGCGGCGCAGCAGTTCCGCCTCGGGATCGGCCTCCATGCGCAGCCAGACAAGGCCGCCCTGCCAATCGTAGAAGGCGTCTACGCCCGTTTCGAGACGCAGCGCGGCGACGAGCTGCTGGCCGGCGGTGGGTGCGACGGAGACGCGCCAGAGCGGGCGCGCCGTGCCGTCGGCATAAGGCGCGGCGTCGCGGATCTCGCGCCAGAGGCGGGCCGTCATATCGGCTTCCAGCCGCGCGACAGGGCCGAAGCCGGCCATGGCGGCGGCAAGTTTTTGCGCACGCACTTCGACGGATGCGGAAAGCCCTTCGAGGCGCAGCACCGTGGCGGCGCCCTCCGGCAGCACGCCGCCGGCAAAGCGGCCGCGCACGCTTTCGGGCAGATGCGCGGCGCCCGAGACCTCCACCGACATCGACATGGCCGTCGCCATGGCGGCGGCGGCCTCGGCGTCGTTGAGGCCGGAGACGAGGATGGTGACGGCGGTTTCGGGCACCGGCAGCAGGCGGAAGGTGACTTCCGTGATGAGCGCCAGGGAGCCATGCGAGCCGGCAAGGAGCTTCACGAGATCGAGGCCGGTGACGTTCTTCATCACCCGTCCGCCGGCTTTCACCATCTCCCCCCGGCCGTTGACGAAGCGCACGCCGAGCAGGCTGTCGCGCGCCGCGCCCGCCGTCAGCCGGCGGGGGCCGGAGGCATTGGTGGCGAAGACGCCGCCGATGGTGGGAATGCCGGAGGAGCCGAGCACGGCGCGAAGATCCGGCGGCTCGAAGGCGAGCATCTGGCGCTTTTCGGCAAGGGACGCCTCCACCACCTCCAGCGGCGTACCGGCGCGGGCGGTCATGGTCATCTCGGCCGGATTGTAGGCGACGATGCCGGCAAGGCCGCGTGCGGAGAGCACGTCCGCACCCTCCGGCGCGGCATGCAGGCTGCGCGTTCCGCCGCCGCGGATGACGAAGGGCGATTTCGTGAGGGCGGCGACCTGGACGAGGCGGGCGGCGGCCTCCTCGGAGAGCGGTTCGTGGATCGGCGTCATGCGGCGGGGCGCCCTTCGAGCGGGAAGACTTTCGACGGATTGAGCAGCCATTGCGGATCGAAGGCGGCGCGCACGGCCATCTGCTGGGCAAGGTCGGTGTCGGAATACTGGTGGCGCATCAGGTCGCGTTTCTCGATGCCGACGCCGTGCTCGCCGGTGAGGCACCCGCCGACATCGACGCAGAGCTTCAGGATGTCGTTGCCGGCCGCTTCCGCCCTGGCGGCATCCTCCGGGTCGTTGGCGTTGAAGAGGATGAGCGGGTGCATGTTGCCGTCGCCGGCATGGAAGACGTTGGCGACGCGCAGGCCGTATTTCGCGACGATCTCGGCCGTGCCGCGCAGCACGGCGGGAAGCTGCCCCAGCGGCACCGTGCCGTCCATGCAGATATAGTCGGCGATGCGGCCCGTCGCGCCAAAGGCCGACTTGCGGCCCTTCCAGATCAGCGCCGCCTCCAGCGCGGATTGGCTTTCCTTGACGACCTTGACGCCGTGGTTTCGGGCAATCGCGATGATGCTGGCCAGCATCGCATCCATCTCCGCTTCCGAGCCTTCCACCTCGACGATGAGGAGGGCTTCCACGTCCATCGGGTAGCCGGCATGGGCGAAGGCCTCGCAGATCTCGATGGCGGGCTTGTCCATGAACTCGATGGCGACGGGAATGATGCCGGCGCCGATGACGTCGGCAACACAGGCCCCCGCTTCTTCCGAACTGTCGAAACCGAAGAGCACGGGTCGGGCGCCCTCGGGCTTTGCGATGAGGCGCACGGTCGCCTCCGTGACGATGCCGAGCTGCCCCTCCCCGCCGCAGACGACGCCGAGAAGATCGAGACCGCCGGCATCGAGCGCCTTGCCGCCGAGCTCGACGATGGTGCCGTCGATGAGCACCAGCTTGACGCCGAGCAGGTTGTTCGTCGTCACACCGTATTTCAGGCAGTGCGCGCCGCCGGAATTCATACCGATATTGCCGCCGATGGTGCAGGCGAGCTGCGAACTCGGATCGGGGGCGTAGAAATAGCCGTCGGCGGAAACGGCATCGGAGATCGCAAGGTTGGTGACGCCGGCCTGCACCGTCGCGGTGCGGTTGGCGTAGTCCACCTCCAGGATGCGCGCCATCTTGGAAAGGCCGATGACGACGGCATCCTCCTGCGGGATCGCGCCGCCGGACAGCGAGGTGCCCGCCCCGCGCGGCACGACCGGCACGCCGTAGCGATGACAGTATTTGAGAACGGCCGCCACCTGCTGGGTCGTCTCCGGCAGGGCGACGGCGAGCGGCAGGCGGCGATAGGAGACGAAGGCATCCGTCTCGAAAGGGACGAGCTCGCGCGGTTCGTGTACCAGACAGCCCTGCGGCAGCAGATCGAGGAGATCCGCGACGATCTCCCGGCGGCGGGAGAGAACCGCCGGCTGCGGCTGCAGAAACCCGATCTGATCCATATGCCTCGCCTCCGCCCCAAGTGGTCTTTTTTCTTTACCACTTACCGATCCGCCGGGCAAATAGTAAGCACTTTGTCCGCCCGGGCAACAATGCATCCACGATTTGCAGGATGATCGCATATGGCAGGCGGTTGCCTCATTCCCCTTCTCCCCACGGGGAGAAGGTCGCGGCAGCGAGATGAGGGGGGAGCCGCTGGCACAACCCGGCCCGCTTGCCCCCTCATCCGACCCTTCGGGCCACCTTCTCCCCGGCGGGGAGAAGGGGAAAGACGCCATGACCTGCCACATGCGATCGCCCAGTCACGACTTGGGGGACAAATATGGCCGCCGCGCGGCACATGATTGACCCTCCCGGCGGCGAATGCGACAGTCGCGCGATGGGGAGTCGCACGGCCTCGTCCAGCGAACTTGCCCAAGAAAAAAGAGAGGAAACACCATGCGCAGGCCGCTCATCGCCCTTTCGGCCCTTCTGCTTCTGGCGGGCTCCGCCCTTGCGGAGGACGTGTCGAACCTCAATCCGGGCGTCACCACATCCGAGCTTCTTGCGACCGCTCCGGTGCACTGGGTTTCCGTCGACCAGATCGCGGCCTCGCTGGAGGGCCAGCCGCCCATGGCGGTCGGCTTCGACGTGGACGACACGGTGCTCTTCTCCAGCCCCTGCTTCTATTACGGCAAGATGAAATATTCTCCGACCTCCGAGGACTACCTGAAGATGGATGCCTTCTGGACGGACATCCACACCAACAATTGCGACCAGTATTCCATCCCGAAGGACGTTGCGCGCAAGCTGATCGACCTGCACACGGCACGCGGCGACGAGATCTTCTTCATCACCGGGCGCACCCGCGGCAGCGGCGGGGAGACGCTGACCGCGGCGATCAAGAAGGCCTTCAACATCGAGAAGATGAACGACGTCGTCTTCACCGCCTCCTCGGACAACAAGGTCGAGTTCCTGAAGGACCACAAGCTGAAGATCTATTACGGCGACGCCGACAGCGACATGAAGGCGGCCATCGCCGCCGATATCCGGCCGATCCGCGTGATGCGCGCGCAGAATTCCACCTACAAGCCGGAACCGAAAAACGGCAAGTTCGGCGAGGAAGTGATCGTCGACTCGACCAACTGAGACGGCGATAAGGAAGACGGCGCGTGACAAATCTCGGCGACCTCGAAATCTTCTCCCGCGTCATTTCCATGGGCAGCATGTCGGCGGCAGGAAGGGCGCTCGGCCTATCGCCCGCCGTCGTCTCCAAGCGCGTGAAACGGCTGGAGGAACGGCTCGGCACGCGGCTCTTCCAGCGCACGACGCGGCAGATCTCGCTGACGGAGGCCGGACAGGGCTTCTACGACCGCATCGTCGGCATCCTTTCAGGCATCGAGGAGGCGGAGGCCTTCGTTTCCGGCCGGTCGGGCGCCGTGCGCGGCACCCTGCGCATCTCCGCGCCCACTTCGTTCGGCCGCATGCACATCGCGCCCCATCTCAAGGGCTTCATGGACAGCTATCCGGAGCTCGTCGTCAATCTCGTGCTGACGGACGACTTCTCCGACATCGTCGGCGGCGGCTTCGACATCGCGATCCGCATCGGCGAACTGTCGGATTCCTCGCTGGTCGCCCGCAGGCTGGCGCCGGTGCGGCGCGTGCTCTGTGCCTCGCCGGACTATATCGCCCGCCACGGCATGCCGGTGACGCTGGAAGAGCTTGCGGGTCATGTCTGCCTGCCGCCGCACACGCAGGACGTCTGGCGGCTGGAGGGGCCGGAGGGCAACGTCACCTATCGCCCGCACGGACCGCTCTACACCAATTCCTCGGAAGTTGTGCGCGAGGCGGTGTTCTCCGGCATGGGGATCGCGCTGCGCTCGACCTGGGACGTGGGCCCGGCGCTGAAGAGCGGCGAGCTCAGGCAGGTGCTGCCGGACTACGAGGGCTCGCGCAACGTCGTGCTCTCGGCGGTCTATCCGAGCCGCCAGTTCCTGCCCGTCAAGGTGCGGCTCTTCATCGACTATCTTGCCGAACTCTACGGCGCCCACCCCTACTGGGAGCACTGACCGCGCTCAGTGCTTGTCCTCCTCGGCGTGGCGGTTGCGGATCGCCCGCACGAGCAGCCACATGCCGACGATGACGAAGGGCACGGCGACGCCCGTCAGCGTCTCCGGCTTTATCGCCAGGCCGAATTCGTGGAGCGCCTTGGCGACATAGCCGAAAAGCCCGATGACGTAATAGGAGATCGCCGCGACCGACAGGCCCTCGACGGTCTGCTGGAGGCGAAGCTGCAGCTTGGCGCGGCGGTCCATGGAGTTGAGCAGCGTCGTGTTGAGCTGTTCCAGCTCCACGTCGATCCAGCTTCGCAGCAGCGCCGTCGCGCGGGCGAGCTTGCGCGAGAGGTTCGCCTGCCGTTCCTCGATGGACTGGCAGGTGCGCATGGCGGGCGCCAAGCGCCGCTCCAGGAAGAAGCCGAGCGTCTCGTAGCCGGGCACCGCCGTTTCGGCCAGCGTGCGGATACGCTCCTGCACGATGCCGTAATAGGCGCGGCTGGCGCCGAAGCGGTAGAGGCTGAGGGCGGCGTTCGCCTCCAGCTCGGCGGCAAGGCGGGTGATCTCGGTCAGGAGCTCGTCCGCCCTGTCGCGGGCGTGCTGCTTCATGGCGTTGGTGATGCCCGTCAGGCCGTCCTCGATGCGGCGGATGTCCGGCGAGAGCGACTGGGCGAGCGGCAGGCCCATCATGGCGAGCGTGCGGTAGGTCTCGATGTCGAGCAGGCGCTGGACGAGCGCGCCGCGGCCGGCCTCCGTCATGCCGCGGTCGATGACGAGGATCGGCGTCAGCCCGTCGCCGTTCTGGCGGAAGTCGGTGACGATGATCGCCTGGCCGTTCTTGATCTCGCTGTAACAGAGGCTCGTCGGATCGAAGGTGGCGATGGCCTCGCGCGTCTCCATCGTGTCGGGACGGATTTCCAGCCGAATGCCGGAGATCAGCGTGCCGGGCGGAGAGAAGCTATCGCCGAAGGGGTGGACGGGAACCTCAGCGCCGAACTTCTCCGGCACCGGCGCATCCCAGAAATAGGTGGAGAATTCCGTGTGCCGCTCCCAGCGGAGCGTCCCCTGCCCCCAGCTCAGGACATGGTGGCTGGAATCACGGCCGGGCGGGGAAATACCGCGCGAGCGCGACAGCTCCGCCATCACCGCATGGTCGACCGCCGAGCCGCCCTCCGTGAGGAAGGCGAGCTGGAAGATGACGCGCGGCGACGGCACCAGCGCATACGGCCTTGCGTGAATTTCCCCCAGCGCCTGCGCACGCGCGGTCGCCTGCGGAAAGGCGAAACTGCCTTTTGCCATGCGGCATCGTCCCCCTCATGATGCAACAGCACATCCTTAACAAATGTCAGGCCGGTGCAGATAGGGCGCATTGACGCAGAGGGCGGGAAACACACGGCTTTCGCGAGGCGCCGCCGAGTGGACAAGATTATTGACCAGTTTCCGGCCGCCTTGCTAAACTTCCACGCGTGACCGACAGCGCCTTCGACCTTTTTTCCCGCATCAGCCACAGCCGGACCTCGGACGAGGTCGTGCGGCAGATTGAGCTCCTGTTGCTGGAAGGGATTCTGCGCGACGGCGACCGGCTGCCGGGCGAGCGCGAGCTTTCGCGCCGTTTCGACGTCTCGCGGCCGATCCTGCGCGAGGCGCTGAAGGAGCTGGAGAACCGCGGGCTCCTCGTCAGCCAGCATGGCGGGGGCACCTATGTCGCCGACATCATCGGCCAGGTCTTTTCCCGCCCCGTGGTCGACCTCATCGCCCGCCACCAGCGCGCGACGGAAGATTATATCGAATACCGCCGCGAGCTGGAGGGCATCACCGCCGAGCTCGCCGCCCGCCGGGCGACGGACTACGACCGGCAGATGCTGACACGGATCATGGAGGCGATGCGCGCGGCCCATGCGGAAGGCTCCTTCGACGCGGAGCTGGAAACGGACGTGGAGCTGCACAACGCCGTGGGCGAGGCCGCGCACAACATCGTGCTGCTGCACACGCTGCGCGCCTGCTACCGGCTGCTGGCGCAGGGGATCTTTTTCCACCGCCATCTCGTTTTTTCCTCCGAGGAAGCGCGCGGGCACCTGCTCGCCCAGCACGAGGCGATCCATGCGGCGATCATGGCAGGCGACGGGCCGGCGGCCCGCGCGGCCGCGCAGGCGCACATGGACTATATCGCCGCCGCCATCCGTCAGGCCGAGCGCAGCGGCGAATGGCAGCGGATCGCGCAGCTCCGCATGCAGAAGCGCGGCCTTCCCCCGCAAGCCTGACTTGCGCCGCAAATCTCGCGCAAGGAAGATGACCGATAAGAGTCGCACACCGTTTTCCGGCGAAGGAACGAAGACCACCTTGAACATTCTCAACCGCATCGTCAGCGACGTCCAACTCATGTTCCGCCGTCCCGTGCGCGAGCAATACGGCGCGCTGTGCTACCGGCTGAAGAAGAACAAGGTCGAGGTCCTCGTCATCACCAGCCGCGACACCGGGCGCTGGATCATCCCCAAGGGCTGGCCGATGGACGGCAAGAGCGCCCCGGCGGCGGCCGCGCGCGAGGCCTATGAAGAGGCCGGCGTCAAAGGCACGGTCTTCCCGGAAGCGATCGGCAGCTACCGCTACATGAAGGGCCTGCCGCACGGCCTCAAGGTCGATTGCCGGGTGCGCGTCTTCAAGCTCGCCGTCGATGACCTGTGCAAGAACTTTCCGGAAAAGGGCGAGCGACGCGCCGAATGGGTCACCTGCGCGGAGGCGGCGGACCGCGTGCACGAACCGGGCCTCAAGACCCTTCTCCTCGCCTTCGAGCGGCAGATCCTGGCCGAGCAGGCGCCCGCCCCTAAAAACGGCACGACCGGCGCCTAGCGAGCCGTTTCGTATTGCCGCCTGGGCCGGGATTCTGTAGTCCCTTCGGTGAAACCGGAGCAGCATGAATGGCGAATTCTCAGGTCCAGCTTCGCAAGCCGACACTGGACAAGGATCTGGAAAAACTCACCTTCACCGAGCAGGCGACGCAGTTCGTGCTGCGCTCGTGGACGGGTATGGGCATTTCCCTCGTCTTCCTGCTGATCGCCACGGCCATCGCCGGCAGCTTTGCCATCGGCACGTCCGGCGCGACCGTCATCGCCGTGACGGCGGCGCTTGCCGCCTACATGGCCATGAACATCGGCGCCAACGACGTGACGAACAATGTGGGCGCGGCCGTCGGCGCGCGGGCCATGAGCATGGGCGTGGCGCTCGTCATCGCCGCGATCTTCGAGATCGCGGGCGCGCTGCTTGCCGGCCAGGGCGTCGCAGAGACGGTCGCCTCCGGCATCGTCGACCGGTCGATCTTCCCGGACCCCGAGACCTTCGCCTGGGCGATGATGGCCGCGCTCGTCTCGGCGGCGCTCTGGATCAACATCGCAACGCTCGCGAACGCGCCGATCTCCACCACCCATGCCATCATCGGCGGCGTCATCGGCGCCGGCGCGGCGGCGAGCGGTCTTCACAGCGTCCAGTGGGACGCCATCGCCGTCATCGTCATAAGCTGGACCGTCTCGCCGATCCTCGGCGGCGTCATCGCCGCCGCCTTCCTCTTCTTCATCAAGGAATTCATCATCTACCGCGACGACAAGGTGGCGGCGGCCCGGACCTGGGTGCCCGTGCTGGTGGCGCTGATGGCCGGATCCTTCGCCGCCTTCCTCGCCAACGGCGGCACCAACGGCTTCTACAACCTGCCCTTCGGCAGGGCGATGCTGATCGGCCTTGCCTTCGGCATCGTCACCTATGCCGTCACCCGCCCGATCGTGCGCCGCCATGCCGAGGGGCTCGATAACCGCAACCAGTCGCTGCGCACGCTCTTCCGCATCCCGCTGATCTGCTCGGCGGCGCTCCTCTCCTTCGCCCACGGGGCGAACGACGTCTCCAACGCCGTCGGCCCGCTCTATGGCGTCGTCTCGGCGCTCGGAACAAAGGGCGCGGCGACGATCCCGCTGTGGGTGATGGTCATCGGCGCCTTCGGCATCTCGCTCGGCCTTCTCCTCTTCGGCCCGCGCCTCATCCGCATCGTCGGCAGCGAGATCACCAAGCTCAACCCGATGCGCGCCTTCTGCGTGGCGCTCTCCTCCGCCGTCGCGGTTCTGACGGCCTCGGCCTTCGCCATCCCCGTCTCCTCGACGCATATCGCCGTCGGCGCCGTCTTCGGCGTCGGGCTCTTCCGCGAATGGTACACCCGCAATTCGCGGCGGCGGCTCGACTATATCCGCAGCCGCGGCAACCGCGTCGCGCCGGAGGAGGAACCAGCCAACCCGGACGAGACGCGCCGGCGCTACCTCGTGCGCCGCTCGCATTTCATGACGATCGTCTCGGCCTGGATCGTGACGCTTCCCGTCTCGGCGATCCTGTCGGCCGTCATCTTCCTCGTCCTCGACGCGCTCTTCACCTGAAGGACGGACCATGCGTGCCAATTACCGGATGCAGCGCCTCTTCATAGACGCCGGCCTTGCGGCGGGCGAGCCCGTCGAGGCCTCAAAGGAGCAGTTCCATTACCTTGCCAACGTGCTACGCATGGCGGAGGGCGACGCCGTGCTCGTCTTCAACGGGCGGGACGGCGAGTGGCGCGCCGAACTTTCCTTCCCGACCCGCAAGCGCCTTCTCCTGACGCCGGTGGAGGAAACCCGGCCGCAGCCGGCGCCTTCCGACCTCCACTATCTCTTCGCGCCGCTGAAGGTCGGCCGGCTCGACTATCTCGTGCAGAAGGCGGTGGAGATGGGCGCGGGCGTGCTGCAGCCCGTCATGACGCAGCATGTGCAGGGCAAGATCAACAGCATCGAGCGGCTGGAGGCCAATGTCGTCGAGGCGGCGGAACAGTGCGGCATCCTGTCCATCCCGCGTGTCGCCGCGCCGCGCAAGCTGGAGGACCTGCTTGCCGACTGGCCTCGCGAGCGGCGCATCGTCTTCTGCGACGAGGGCCATGGCAGCCAGAATCCGCTGCCCGCGCTTTCCGCCGTCGAGGAGCGCAAGCTCGCCCTTCTGGTCGGCCCGGAAGGCGGGTTTTCCGACGAGGAGCGCACGCTCCTGCGGGGCCTCGATTTCGTGACGCCCATTCCGCTCGGCCCCCGCATCCTGCGCGCCGATACCGCGGCGGTCGCGGCCATGGCCGTCATCCAGGCGGCGGTCGGCGACTGGACGTAGAATTCTGCGAAAAGTCGAATGGGTTTTTTTGAACTTGCCTTGAAAGGAATTCGCTTGCACCGCATCTAATTCCGGTCCAAGCACCCTTCCAAGGCCCGGTCTTCAGCCGGGCACCATCCGTTCAGAAGAAGACGCCCATGGCCCGTGACACCACCGACCAGACGCCGATCCGCTCCCTCGCGGACATGGCGGAATACCTCGCCGCCGGCTGCAAGCCGAAGGAGAAGTTCCGCATCGGCACCGAGCATGAGAAATTCGTCTTCTTTACGGCGGACAACAGCCCGGTTCCCTATTTCGGCGAGGCCAGCATCTCGGCCCTCTTGAACGGCATGCGCGCGAAGACCGGCTGGGACCCGATCATGGACGGCGAGCACATCATCGGCCTTGCCGAACCGTCGGGCATGGGCGCGATCTCGCTGGAGCCGGGCGGGCAGTTCGAGCTGTCCGGCGCGCCGCTCGAAAACCTGCACCAGACCTGCAAGGAATCGAACCAGCATCTCGCCACGCTTCGCGAGATCGCCGAGCCGCTCGGCATCCGCTTCCTCGGCATCGGCGGCAGCCCGAAATGGACGCTGGCCGACACGCCGCGCATGCCCAAGAGCCGCTACGACATCATGACCCGCTACATGCCGAAGGTCGGCACCAAGGGCCTCGACATGATGTACCGCACCTGTACGATCCAGGTGAACCTCGACTTCTCCTCCGAGACCGACATGCGCCGCAAGATGCAGGTCTCGCTGAAGCTGCAGTCGCTGGCGACCGCGCTCTTCGCCTCTTCGCCCTTCACCGACGGCAAGCCGAACGGCCTTCTGTCCTGGCGCGGCGATATCTGGCGCGACACGGACAATGCCCGCGCCGGGCTCATCCCCTTCGCCTTCGCCCCGGATTTCGGCTTTGCCGACTACGCCGAATGGGCGCTCGACGTGCCGATGTATTTCGTCGTGCGCGACGGCAGGTATCACGACTGCACGCATATTACGTTCCGCCAGTTCATGGACGGTGCGCTGAAGGGCGAGGTCACCGACTGGGAGCCGAACCTCGGCGACTGGACGAACCATCTCTCCACCCTCTTCCCGGACGTGCGCCTCAAGCGCTTCCTCGAAATGCGCGGGGCGGACGGCGGCCCCTGGCGGCGCATCTGTGCGCTCCCCGCCTTCTGGGTGGGCCTGCTCTACGACGACGGCGCGCTCGACGCCGCCGAAGCCATCACCCGGGACTGGACGGTGGAAGAGGTTTCCGCCTTGCGCGATGCCGTGCCCGCACGAGGCCTCAAGGCGGAATTCCGCGGCAAGCCGCTGCTCGACGTCGCGCGCGAGGTGGTTTCGATCTCCCGCCAGGGCCTTGCCGCCCGCGCGAAGATCAATGGCGACGAGGTGGACGAAACCGTCTTTCTCGCCCCGATCGAGGAGGCGCTGGCCAAGAAGGCGACGCTCGCGGACGACATGCTGGCCCTCTACGAGGGTCGCTGGAACCGCTCGGTCGAGCCGGTCTTCACCGAATACCAGTACTGAGCCTTCCCGAAGAAAGCGGTTTGTTCGGTCAAGATTCCCGTTATAGTGCAGTCACATGCCTGCAAACGGGAGACGGCCATGCTTTCGCTTTACGAGATGATGATGCAGGCACAGAACGGCAACGCCGTCGAGGCGATGGCGCGGCAGTTCGGACTGGCACAGGAACAGGCGGCCAGGGCCGTCGCCGCGCTGATGCCGGCCTTTTCCGAGGGCTTCAAGCGCAACGCCGCCAATCCCTATGACCTCGCCGCCTTCATGAAGGCGCTGACGACGGGCGAGCACGCCAAATATTTCGAGGATATCGGCAAGGCGTTCACGCCTCAGGGCATGGCCGAAGGCAACGGCATTCTCAACCATCTCTTCGGCAGCAAGGAGGTCTCCCGCGCCATCGCCGCCCAGGCGGCGCAGATGACCGGCATCGGCCAGGAGATCTACAAGCAGATGCTGCCCGTCATGGCAAGCACGCTGATGGGCGGCCTCTTCAAGCAGACGTTCGCGCCATTCTTTCCCGGCGCCGACGCGGGCAAGATGCCGGCCAATCCCTTCGCCGACATGATGCAGCAATGGGCCGAGGCGACGGGTTTTGCGAAGAAGCCGGAGCCGGCAAACCCCTTCGATAATCCCTTCACGCAGGCCGCGCAGGAGTTCTTCGGCACGAAGAAGGAAGCGCCGGCCAATCCCTTCACCGACAATCCCTTCGCCAAAGCCTTCCAGGACATGATGGCCGGCATGACGGGCCAGCCTGCCGCAGCGGAGAAGCCGAGCGCGCCGGAAGAAACGCCGGCAGATTCGCTGAAAAGCCTCGTCAACACGATGTTCGACACGGGCCTCGAAATGCAGAAGGACTACCAGCGCAACATCGAGGCGATCTTCGAGACCATGCAGGGCGGCCGGAAAGCCTGATACGAAAAAGCCCGACGCGGACCTTGGGAGTCGCACGCCGGGCAAGCGGCAGGGTTATTGGCTCTCACCCTGCGGGGAAGTGGGACGTCGCCCCGGGAGGTAGGGCGGCGTCGGGGGAAATCAATCCATACGGCCGCTGCGCAGATGGCGGCGGGCCCGCTCGCGCGAGACGATGGTCAGGTGCAGGCCGGCATCGGCGACGAACGAGGCCGAGCGGACATCCTGGATATCGCTGCGGCACAGGCCCATGTCGAAGAGCTGGTGATCGTCGAGTTCGCTCAGGCGGTTGACGGCGCGGCGGTTCTGCCATGCGCGGACAAATTTGTAAGTCCCGTTGCGGACGCGCTCGAAGAGGCTGGGGGTTGCGGGGCGCGTTGCGGGCGCGTCGATTTCCATTCTGCGGTCGATCATGCGCATGGCATTTCTCCTTTCCGGCCCGGCGATCCACCATGCGGCGGTGGGGTTTCGCGCGATGCCCGTAATCGTTCGCCGCCCATGAGGGGCGGGGTGGCTGTCAGACGTGAGTTGGCAAGAAGAGCCGCCCGCCGGGAGGTCGGGGCGAAGCGGCAGATCCTGTCGAACGAAACCGGAGGGACAATCGTTCAACAATTCCTTTTTCGCAGAAAGCCATTGATCAGTCCAACGAATGTTTCTAATAGTATTGATCAATCAATCTTATGAGTATCGCCATGTCCGCTCCGTTAGACATCGACCAGCTCCAGACCTTCGTTGCGATTGCAGATACGGGAAGTTTCACGCGGGCCGCAGAGCGGGTCTTCAAGACCCAGTCGGCCGTTTCCATGCAGATGCGCCGGCTGGAAGAACGCATCGGCAAGCAGCTCTTCATGAAGGACGGGCGCGGCAACCGGCTGACCGCCGAGGGCGACCGGCTGCTGAACTATGCCCGCCGGATGCTGCGGCTCAACAACGAGGCCATCGCGGCCTTCGACGACAACCGCCTTGAGGGCCTGCTGCGCATCGGCACGCCGGACGACTATGCCGACCGCTACATGCCGGAAATCATCATGCGGTTCGCCAAGACGCATCCCAATGTCGAGCTGTTCATCGTCTGCGAGCCCTCGGTGGACCTTGCCGAGAAGATGGCCAAGGGCGAGCTCGACATCGCGCTCGTCACCCACAATCCGCGCCAGCGTCAGTCCGACGTGGTGCGCACGGAGCCGCTCTGCTGGGTCATGTCGGCGAACCACCCGCTGCCGGAAAACGCCCCGGTGCCGCTCGCCGTCGGCCGGCGCGACTGCCAGTGGCGGCAGATCGCCTGCGCGGCGCTCGATTCGCTCGGGCGCGACTATCAGGTGCTGTTCACGAGCTGGTCGTCCACCGTCGTCGCGGCCGCGGTGATGGCAGGCATGGCGGTGTCGGTGCTGCCGGAATCGGCGCTCCGGCCCGGCATGAAGGTGCTGACGCAGGCCGACGGCTTCCCGCCGCTCGCCCCGGTGCAGATCGGCATCATGCGGCGGCCGGGCCTTTCGCCCTCGCTCTCCAACGCCATCACCAGCCATATAAGCGCGTGCCTCGACAACATCACGCCGCTGGCGGCTGCCGACGACCTGCCCGAGGCGGAAGTGAAGGTCTTCCCCCGCATCCCGCGCCTGCGGCCCAACCAGATCCTGCCGGGGTGGTGAGGGGCGGAGCAGAGGGGGGTATCCTTGCCTCCTCCCCTATCGATCACCCGATATTCTTCTTCAAAAACTCCACCGTGCGCCGCCAGGCGAGGTCGGCGGCGGTTTTGTCGTAGCGGGCGGCGGAGGTGTCGTTGTTGAAGGCGTGGTTGACGCCGTCGTAGATGTGGATCTCGAAGGCCTTGCCGTTTTCTTCCAATGCCTTGCGGTAGGCGTCGATCCCCGCATTGATGCGTTCGTCGAGGCCGGCATAGTGCAGCATCAGCGCCGCCTTGATGTTCGGCACGTCCTCGGCGGGCGGCTGCGCCCCGTAATAGGCGACGCCCGCCTTCAGCTCCGGCGACTGCGTGGCGAGACGATTGACGAGGCCGCCGCCCCAGCAGAAGCCGATCACGCCGACCTTGCCATTCGCCCCGTCGAGCCCCGCAAGGAACTGCAGGCTGGCCTCGGCATTGGCCACCGTGACCGCCGGGTCCAGCTTGCCGATCATCTCGCGCGCCTTGTCCTCGTCGTCCGGCGTGCCGCCGGAAGGCGAGAGGAAATCGGGCGCGAGCGCGATGAAGCCTTCGAGCGCCATGCGGCGGGCGACATCGCGGATATGCGGATTGAGGCCGCGGTTCTCGTGGATGACGATGACGCTGCCGAGCGGCCCGGCCCCGTCCTTGGGGCGGACGAGATAGCCCTTCATCTCGCCGGAACTGCCGCCATAGATGACATCTCGGGCGTTAAGCCGCGCGTCATCCGCGGCGATCATCTCGGCGTTTGCGGAATTGGCGGCGAGCAGGGGCGCGATGGCCGCGGCGGCCGCGCCCGATCCGGCCAGTGCCGTGAGGCGCTCCATGAAGCGGCGGCGGTCGAGCGTCAGATGGGTGTATTCGTCATAGGCATCGATCATCGCCTGCGTGATCTGCGACTTGTCCATGGCGGGTCCTCCGGTTGCCTGGCCGGAGGATAAGATAGTCCGCCCGCAAACGGACGCCCAACACATCTGCGTTACCGTTGCGTCAGGTAAGCGCGAGCCAGACGGCAAGCCATATCCACAGGAGAACGAGGACCAGCAAGCCCGCGATGAAGAGCGGACGCCGGTAGCGCAGGCGATTGCTGGTGACATGCACATAGGCGTGAGCATAGCGCAGCGCCACGAACAGCCAGCCGCCAGCCACCGTCACGGGATTGTCCGCATCGACCAGGTAGAGAAGGATGCTCACCGCATAGAAGAGCATCGGCAATTCAAACTGGTTGGCGATGGCATTCTTCACGACGAGGCTTTCGGCAGGCTCCTCGCGGTTCTCGCGGAACTGCTCGGGCCTCGCCCGCCCTTCCCGCACCGCCCGCATCCGGCGCGCGGACAGGAGGAGATAGAGGACGATGACCAACGCGACATGCGCGATCATCGGCCAGATGGTGGCTTGCGTGGGAGACATGGGGTTCCTTCGGCTTGTCGTTATGACCGCATGCATAAAGCATTCGGGGAAAAGTGGATACCGTTCCTCCATCCGTCGGAGCGACAAGCCGAAGGCAGTCCGTCCTATTGCGGCGTCAGGATTTCCGTGCCCGAGCCGTCCTTGCCGCTGATCGTCCAGGCGCCGTGCAGCGATCCGTCGTCATTGACCTCATAGACGACGAGGCCGACGGCATCGCCCAGCACATAGCCGGCGGCGAACGCATTGTCGTAGAGCATGCAGATGCCGTTCGACGTGGTCGAGCCGGTCTGCCACTCGATCGAGCAGGTCGTCTCGCTGGTCAGCGTGATCGTCGCCGTGCCGCCGTAGGACGAACCGTCGAGATTCGTGCCCTCCACGTCGTAGGTGCCGGCACTCACCGTCTGCGCCTGCGCAGGCGCGACCAGCCCCAGGCCCAG
>CBIMFD010000054.1:0-15950 GCA_966243085.1 uncultured Shinella sp. | reverse complement strand
CCGAACTCCGCCTTCGCGGCATCGACAAGGTCCCGGTGATGCGCTTCGTCGGCGACGTCGCCGGCAAGGGCGATGGCGCTGCCGCCGGCCGCGCGGATCTCGCCGGCCACGGCCTCCAGCCGGTCGCGCCCGCGCGCCGAAAGCACGAGTTTTGCACCCTTCCGGGAAAAGAGGAGGGCGGCGGCGCGGCCGATGCCGGAGCTTGCGCCGGTGATGATGGCGACCTTGTCGTCGAGACGGGTCATGGATGTCTCCCTGCTGGTTTCTGACGACCGCGGGTGTCGCAGAAGAGCAGGCAGGCAGCCACCCGATTTCCGCACAAAGCAAAAGGCCCGGTCGAGACCGGGCCTTTCGGATCCATGAGCTAGGACAGGCGTCTCAGAAGAAGCCGCGGCGCTGCCACCAGCCGCCCTTCTTGGGCTTGTCGGCCTCTTCTTCGGCGGCGGCTTCCTTTGTAGAGGACGACTTCACCACCGGCTCGGACGCGATCTTGTTGATGTCGCGGTTGGCGCGGGCGGGCTTGGCCGACTCTTCAAGATCGGCCGAGGCCTGCTCGACTTCCGGCTCGGTCGGCGCGGCTTCTTCCACGACGGCGACGGGCTGCGCCTCGACTTCGCTGCGGGCCGCTTCGTCGGGCGCGGTTTCCTCGGCAGCCTTGGCGCGGCTGCGGCGGGCCCGCTTCGGCTTGGCCGGTGCCTCTTCGGCGACTGTCTCGACCGGCGCTTCCTCGGGTGCGGCCGCTACCTCGACGGCTTCGGCTTCGACCGCGGCGATCTCTTCGCCCTCGTCGTCGCCTTCATCCTCGCCCTCGGCGCCTTCGGCATCGGCGGAACCTTCGTCCTCGGGACGATTGCGGCGGCCACCGCGCTTGCCGCGGCGGCGGCGCTTGCGGCGGGGTTCGGCATCGGAGGCCTGTACGCTGTCCTGGCCTTCTTCGCCGTCGGCATCCTCGTCGTCGCCGTCGAGTGTGTCTTCATCGCCCGGCTGCTCGCCGCCGAAGGAGGCCGTATCGGTGCCTTCGCCGTTCTCGCGGCCCTTGCCGCGGCGGCGGCGGCGGCGCTTGCGCTTGCGGCCGTTCTCGTCAGCGGAGGTCTGGGCGGCCGCGGCGGGACGTGCCTCGTCCTCTTCCTCGTCGATCTCGTCCTCGATCACGACGTCATCGTCTTCCGGCTCGGGGTCGAAATGCATGAGCTGTTCGATCTTGACCGGGTTCTCGACCGGCTCGCCGCGATCGACGGCGAAGTGCTGTGCGCCGACATGGGCATCCGCCTCGATGATGATGGCGACGCCGAAGCGGGCCTCGTAATCGATGATCGTGCCGCGCTTGTGGTTGAGCAGGTACAGCGCGATGTCCGGCGTGGTGCGGACCGTGATGTCGTGCGTCGTGTTCTTGAGGAGATATTCCTCGATGCCGCGCAGGACATGCAGCGCGACGGAGGACTGCGAGCGGATATGACCCGTGCCGTTGCAATGCGGGCAGGTCTGCATGGTCGATTCGAGAACGGACGCGCGGATGCGCTGGCGCGACATTTCGAGCAGGCCGAAATGCGAGATGCGACCGACCTGAATGCGCGCGCGGTCGTTCTTGAGATGGTCCTTCAGGCGCTTCTCGACGGCGCGGTTGTTGCGCTTCTCCTCCATGTCGATGAAGTCGATGACGACGAGGCCGGCAAGGTCGCGCAGGCGAAGCTGGCGTGCGACTTCTTCCGCCGCTTCCAGGTTCGTCTGCAGCGCGGTCTCCTCGATGGAGTGCTCGCGCGTCGAGCGGCCGGAGTTGACGTCGATCGAGACGAGCGCCTCGGTCTGGTTGATGATGATGTAGCCGCCGGACTTCAGCGTCACCTGCGGCTGCAGCATACGGTCGAGCTGGGCTTCGATGCCCGAGCGCGAGAAGATCGGATGCACGTCGCGATAGGGCTGGACAACCTTCGCATGGCTCGGCATCAGCATCTTCATGAAGGCTTTCGCCTCCTTGTAGCCTTCCTCGCCGGCAACGACGATCTCGTTGATGTCCTTGTTGTAGAGGTCGCGGATCGAGCGCTTGATGAGCGAGCCTTCCTCATAGACGAGGCAGGGCGCGGTGGAGGCGAGGGTGAGCGTACGGACGTTCTCCCAAAGGCGCATCAGGTATTCAAAGTCGCGCTTGACCTCGACACGGGTGCGGTTGGCGCCGGCGGTGCGCAGGATGACGCCCATGCCCTGCGGAACCTCGAGGTCGCGGGCGATCTCCTTCAGGCGCTTGCGGTCCTGCAGGTTGGTGATCTTGCGGGAAATGCCGCCGCCGCGCGCCGTGTTCGGCATGAGGACCGAATAGCGGCCGGCGAGCGAGAGATAGGTGGTGAGTGCCGCGCCCTTGTTGCCGCGCTCTTCCTTGGCGACCTGCACGAGCAGGATCTGGCGGCGCTTGATGACTTCCTGGATGCGGTACTGCTTGCGCGGCTTGCGCTGGACGCGGTCCGGAACCTCTTCCATCGCATCTTCGGCGCCGACGGATTCGATGACTTCCTTCTCGTCGCCGTGATGATCGTCGTCATCGTCGTCGTCATCGCGCCGGCGGCCGCGCTTGCGTTCGGCGGGCTCGGAGACCTCGTCCGTGTCGACGGTCATGGCCATCGCGCCGCCGGGCGTCTCGTCGTCGCTGCCTTCGGCGGCGGCTGCGTCTTCGGCGGCCGGGGCTTCCTCGGTCTTCGCCTTGGCCTTGCGGGTGCGGCGCGGCTTCTTCGGCTTTTCGGCCGGGGCTTCCTCGGCGAGGTCGGCGGAGGCCTCGACGACCTCCGGTTCTGCGACGGCCTCGACCGTCGTTTCCTCGACGGCGGCGGCAGCTTCGGCTTCGGCCGGCGCCTCCCTCTCGCCGGACCGGTCGCCGGCGGTCTCGACATGCTCGATGTCGTCGTCGCGGCGATGTTCCTCGGCCTCGGCCTTCAGGAGCGCCTGACGGTCGGCAAGCGGGATCTGGTAATAGTCCGGGTGGATTTCGGCGAAGGCCAGGAAGCCGTGGCGGTTGCCGCCGTAATCGACGAAGGCCGCCTGGAGCGACGGCTCGACGCGCGTGACCTTGGCAAGGTAGATGTTGCCGCGGATCTGTTTCTTGTATTGGGATTCGAAATCGAATTCTTCTATGCGGTTCCCGCGTACGACGACAACCCGCGTCTCCTCAGCGTGAGACGCATCGATAAGCATTTTCTCTGCCATGTAGATTGAGCTCCTCGGCGCAGCCGCAATCCTAGCGGCAAGCTGTTCCCTGATAGGGATGAGCCGGGGGAGGAGTGGGATGCGCCGGATAAGTAAGTTCCCGTCGGGCCCCGGTGAGGGGTAAGCGGCCGGAGGGCGGCGGGCACGCGAGTGTCCCGATACCTGTTACCCTCTGATAAAAGCCGCTGCGACAACATCAACGTCCAACGAGAATGCCAGTGCCATAGACCCTGAAGGTCCGATGAAATTGCCCTTGGTGGAGGGCGAGCGGTGGAAATCCACCTTGACTGTTCCGGCCACCGCCGGTTTACGCGATCTAATCGGCCGGGAAAAAACGGTGCGACGGCGGATGAAGGCCCGGTTTGGCGCCAAGTCCCGGAAAGGGGGGCTGCCTGCTCCAGACGATTCTATCCCGTCTATTCTTTTTCCCTGATTTTGCTTTTATGGCGGATATGTCACAATGGCAAGGGAAAAGCCAGAAGCGCCATAATCCTGATGGATTTGCCCTTATGGCTGTCCGTACGCAGGCGGCGGCAAGTTTCGGTTAACCATATGGGAGCATCTATGGGGCTTGTCCAGCGCCGCACCGCGCGCATTTCACGCGTTTGAACGGACCGCCACTGGTGATGCCAAGTCTTCCGATTCCACATCCGCTCCGCCTTGCCGCAGGCGTGCTCGCTTCCCTTCTCTGCGTGGCGTTTGCAATGCCGGCCTTCGCCGCCGCGCTCACGTCCGCGCCGCTGCTCGCCTTTTCGGCGCGCATTGCCGGTGACGACGCGCGCACGCGCCTCGTCATCGATTTCGACCGCAAGCCGGAATTCGAGGTGCACTACGTCGCCAATCCCTACCGCGTGCTGATCGACCTGCCGGAGACCGATTTCGGCATCAAGGCTGAGGAGATGGAGGCGCGCGGCATCATTTCCGACATCCGCTACGGCACAATGGCCGCCGGCCGCTCGCGCATCGTGCTGACGGCGGCGCGTCCCATCGGCGTCGTGCTGGCCGAAGTCCAGGAAGAGAAGGGGGCGAAGACCTACCGTCTCGTCATCGATACGGCGATCGTCACGGACCAGGCCTTCCGGGGCCAGATGAAGGCGCAGAGCTGGCAGGAGGCCTCGGCCTCTCCCGGGCAGTCCGCCGCCCTGCTTCCCGGCGGCAAGCCCGGCGGTCCCTTCGTCATCGCGGTCGATGCCGGCCACGGCGGCATAGACAACGGCGCGAGCGGCGGCGTGACCAAGATCGAGGAGAAGGTCGTCACGCTTGCTTTTGCCCGCCAATTGGCCGAGGCGCTGAACAAGCTGCCGGGCACGCGCGCCTTCCTTACCCGCGACAAGGACGAATTCCTCTCGCTTTCGCAGCGCGTGCAGCTTGCCCGAAACGGAAGCGCCAATCTGCTGATCTCGGTCCACGCCGATACGGTGCGGCAGAAGGACATTCGCGGCGCCACCGTCTACACGATCTCCGACAAGGCCTCCGACAGCCTTGCCGCAAGTCTTGCCGAGCGCGAGAACCTCTCCGACCAGATCGCGGGCATCGCCCTCTCCGAAGAGCCGGCGGAGGTCGCCGATATCCTCCTCGACCTGACGCGCCGCGAGACGCAGGCGTTTTCGGTCAACCTCGCCCGGAGCGTCGTCGACGCCTTCAGGGATCAGGTGCTGCTGATCAACAATCCTCACCGCCATGCCGGCTTCCGCGTGCTGACCGCGCCGGACGTGCCTTCCATCCTCGTGGAGCTCGGCTTCCTGTCGAACAAGGATGACGAGAAACTTCTGGTCGATCCCGCCTGGCGGAAGAAGGCGGCCGGGCTTCTCGCCAAGGCTGTGGACGAATACCGCACGACCGTCGTGGCCAATGGCGGCTAGGGCCGGCTGTGCCGGAAAAGTGACATGGACCGCCATTGTGCTGTGGCGAAGCCGGGATGCATGCTGTAAGCCCTATTTTCCTCACATTCCGATCGCTAGACGGGATCGGCAGAATGGGGTGACTCGTCTTCGCAGGCGAAGGCGCAACGGCCTTCTGGGCCGGGCGATAGAGGCCGGGCGGCAGGGCTGCCCGATAGAATGACAAGATACAGGCACCGGTAGCTGGCTCATGATCAGACTGATTGGATATTTCTTCGGGATTGGCGCCGTGGCGTTCCTCGGCGTGGCGGCTGCGGTTGCGGTCTATCTCGGGAGTGTCACGAAGGATCTTCCCGATTATGAGGTCCTGAACAGCTATGCGCCGCCGGTGACCACGCGCATGCATGCCGGCAACGGCGCGCTGATGGCCGAATATGCCCGCGAGCGCCGCCTCTTCCTGCCGATCCAGGCTATCCCCGATCGGGTGAAGGCCGCCTTCCTTTCGGCCGAAGACAAGAATTTCTACCAGCATCCGGGTATCGACGTGACGGGCCTTTTCCGCGCCATCCTCGTCAATATCCAGAACATGGGGTCGGGCCGCCGCCCGGTCGGCGCATCGACGATCACCCAGCAGGTCGCCAAGAACTTCCTGCTCTCCTCCGACCAGACGATCGACCGCAAGGTGAAGGAGGCGATCCTCTCCTTCCGCATCGAGCAGGCCTATTCCAAGGACCGCATCCTCGAGCTTTACCTCAACGAGATCTATTTCGGCCTCAATTCCTACGGCATCGCCAGCGCCGCGCTCACCTATTTCGACAAGTCGGTGACGGAGCTGACGATCGCCGAGACCGCTTATCTCGCCTCCCTGCCGAAGGGCCCGGCGAACTACCATCCCTTCCGCCATCCCGACGCCGCGCTCGAACGCCGCAACTGGGTGATCGACCGCATGGTCGAGAACGGCTATGTCAGCCAGGCCGACGGCGTGGAAGCCAAGGCGCAGCCGCTCGGCGTGACGCCGCGCCACCGCGGCTCCCATCTGTTCGCCTCGGAATATTTCTCCGAGGAGGTCCGCCGCCAGATCATCGAGCGCTACGGCGACAACGCCCTGTATGAAGGCGGTCTTTCGGTGCGCACCTCCCTCGATCCGCGTGTCCAGGTCGCGGCGCGCAAGGCGCTCCAGGACGGCCTGATCAACTACGACGAGCGCCGCGGCTTCCATGGCCCGATCAAGACGATCGAGATCGGCGAGGACTGGGGCGTGGAACTGGCCAAGGTCGACGGCCTGTCCGACGTGCCGGAATGGAAGCTCGCCGTCGTTCTCGCGGTGGACGAAGGCGGCGCCGATATCGGCCTCCAGCCGCGCAAGGACGGGGCCGGCAAGGTCGTCGCCGAGCGCGTGACCGGCCGCATCGAGGCCAAGAACATGAGCTGGGCCTACCGCTCGGCCAAGGGCGATCGCAAGACGACGAAATCGCCCGTCGGCGTGTTCAAGGCCGGTGATGTCGTCTATGTCGAGCCGATGGAGGACGGAAAATCCTACCGTCTGCGCCAGCCGCCGAAGGTGCAGGGCGGTCTTGTCGCCATGGATCCGCATACCGGCCGCGTGCTTGCCATGGTCGGCGGCTTCTCCTATGCGCAGTCCGAATTCAACCGCGCGACGCAGGCGATGCGCCAGCCGGGCTCGTCCTTCAAGCCCTTCGTCTACGCCGCCGCGCTCGACAACGGCTATACGCCCGCCTCGGTGATCCTCGACGCGCCGTTCGAGATAGTTTCCGGCGGCGAGGTTTGGCGCCCGCAGAACTATGGCGGCGGCTCGGCGGGTCCTTCGACGTTGCGCCTCGGCATCGAGAAGTCGCGCAACCTGATGACCGTGCGCCTTGCCAACGACATGGGCATGAACCTCGTTGCCGAATATGCCGAGCGCTTCGGGATCTACGACAAGATGCTGCCCGTTCTGGCCATGGCGCTCGGCTCGGGCGAGACGACGGTGCTGCGCATGGTCTCGGCCTATGCCGTGCTCGCCAACGGCGGCAAGCAGATCAAGCCCTCGCTGATCGACCGCATCCAGGACCGCTACGGCAAGACGATCTTCCGCCACGAGCAGCGCATCTGCGAGGACTGCAATGCCGGCGACTGGCAGAACCAGGAGGAGCCGGTGCTGGTCGACAACCGCGAGCAGGTGCTCGACCCGATGACCGCCTACCAGATCACCTCGATGATGGAAGGCGTCGTTCAGCGCGGCACCGCCGCCGGCAAGGTCAAGCTCGAGCGCCCGGTCGCCGGCAAGACCGGAACCACCAACGACGAGAAGGACGCCTGGTTCGTCGGCTATACGCCGGACCTCGTGGCCGGCCTCTACATCGGCTTCGACAATCCGGCCCCGCTCGGCCGCGGCGGCACCGGCGGCTCGCTCGCCGCGCCGATCTTCAACGAATTCATGCAGGCGGCCGTCGAAGGCACGCCCAAGACGAAGTTCATCGTGCCGGAAGGCATGAAGTTCATCGCCGTCAACCGCAAGACCGGCATGGAGGCCATCGAGGGCGATCCGGACACGATCATGGAAGCCTTCAAGCCCGGCACCGGTCCGGCCGACGTGTTCTCCGTCATCGGCGGCGACGAATACGCGACGCCCGAGGAAATCCTGAAGAGCTCGCCGCAGGCGAACCAGGCCGTGACGGGCGGCAGCGGCGGCCTGTTCTGATCCATCACCACCCATGTTGAGGGCGGGCGCGGGGCTTTACATCCGCGCCCGCCCTCTCTATTTCGGGGCCACCGAAACCTGAAGCATCGAAGAAACGGACATGCGCGCGGAAATCGAGAATATCGTCGACGAAATCAAGCAGGCCATAAGCCTGCTGAGGAGGCATCTTTGACTGGGATCAGGCGGTAAGACGGCTGGACTGGTTGAACAACAAGGCAGAGGACCCGAGCCTCTGGAACGATGCCCAGGAAGCCCAGAAACTGATGCGCGAGCGCCAGCAACTGGATGAGGGCATCAACTGCGTGAAAGCCATCGAGCGGCAGCTCAGGGATAATGTCGAACTCATCGAAATGGGTGAGGAAGAGGGCGACGACGCGATCGTCAAGGACGCCGAGGACGCGCTGAAGACGCTGAAGGTCGAGGCGGCGCGCAAGCAGGTCGAGGCCATGCTTTCGGGCGAGGCCGACGGCAACGACACCTATCTCGAAGTGCATTCCGGCGCCGGCGGCACGGAAAGCCAGGACTGGGCGAACATGCTGCTGCGCATGTACACCCGCTGGGCGGAGCGCTCCGGCTACAAGGTGGAACTGCTGGAAGTCCACGACGGCGAAGAGGCCGGCATCAAGTCCGCGACGATGCTCGTCAAGGGCCATAACGCCTATGGCTGGCTCAAGACGGAATCGGGCGTGCACCGCCTCGTGCGCATCTCGCCCTATGACAGCAATGCGCGCCGCCACACTTCGTTCTCCTCGATCTGGGTCTATCCGGTGGTGGACGACACGATCAATATCGAGGTCAACGAGAGCGACTGCCGCATCGACACCTACCGCTCTTCGGGCGCCGGCGGTCAGCACGTCAACACGACCGACTCGGCCGTGCGCATCACGCACATCCCGACCGGCATCGTGGTCGCCTGCCAGCAGGAACGCTCGCAGCACAAGAACCGGGCGAAGGCCTGGGACATGTTGCGCGCCCGTCTCTACGAGCAGGAACTGAAGAAGCGCGAGGATGCCGCCAACGCCGAAGCTGCTTCCAAGACGGATATCGGCTGGGGCCACCAGATCCGCTCCTACGTCCTCCAACCCTATCAGTTGGTGAAGGACCTTCGCACCGGCGTCGAAAGCACGGCCCCCTCGGATGTCCTCGACGGCGAGATCGACGAGTTCATGGAAGCCGCGCTCGCCCACCGCGTCAACGGCGGCGGCGACGCCGTGGTGGACGACTTGAACTGACGCGCCGACAGCATGGTTGAAACCGGAACGGGCGCTTCGGCGCCCGTTTTCAATTGGTGGCCCGCTCGACCCTGATCTCGCCCAAGTCGTCGATCAGCACCGTCCAGCTTTCCGGCTCCTCGGCCTTCGGATCCGTCTTCAGGTAGACGGTGGCGAAGAGGCCGGGCTGCCTTGTGATGCCGGAGGAGTTTTCCGGGCGGATATCCGTCACATAGGGTTTCAGCGCCGAAAACTCCTCCAGTTCGGTGGAGGAGGTGATCTTCGGACCGTCCGCCGTCGATTCGATCTGCTGGAGGTGGATATCGGCGGTGCCGTCCGGCTGGCGCACGGCAATCAGCTTGTAGTAGCCGCGGCGCATTTCCGCCTCTTTGCCGGCAGGCGCTTGCGCCTGCGTTGTCTCGCCGTCCTCCGTGTCGGCCGTCTCCTCCCAATAGCCGGTGCTCACCACGAAGGTGATCGTCTCCGGCACGGGCGGCTCGCCTTCGGCCCGGGCGGGGGCGGCAAGAAGGAGAAGGGTGATGGCGCTGGCAAGGAAAGGCCGCTTCATGGCAAAAAGTCCGTTCGGTTCCGTCAATAATCGAACTGTTCGGCAAGAATCCGGTCGGACCAGGAATGATCCGGATCCGACAGGATGCGGGCCGAAAGACTGGCCGATTCGGCGATGCGCACCGTCGTGACGGACTTGACCTCGGTATTGTCGGCGACCGCATTGACCGGGCGCTTTTCCGCTTCCAGCACTTCGATCTCCACGGTCACCTTGTTGGGAAGCAGCGCGCCGCGCCAGCGCCTGGGACGGAAGGGGCTGACGGGAGTGAGTGCCAGAAGCGGGGCTTCGAGCGGCAGGATGGGGCCGTGGGCCGAAAGGTTGTAGGCGGTTGAACCGGCGGGCGTCGCCAGCAGCAGCCCGTCGCAGATCAGTTCCTCCAGCCGCACGCGCCCGTCGATGCTGACCTTGAGCTTCGCCGCCTGGTAGGACTGGCGGAAGACATAGACCTCGTTGATGGCGAGCGCACGGCGCTCCTGGCCGCTCGCATCGCTCGTCACCATTTCCAGCGGCCGGAAGGCGTTCTCCACCGCGCCGCCGATGCGGACGGGCAGGTTCCTGGTGTCGTAGCGGTTCATCAGAAAGCCGACCGAGCCGCGGTTCATGCCGTAGACCGGCTTGCCGGTGCTCATGGTCGTGTGCAGCGTCTGGAGCATGAAGCCGTCACCCCCGAGCGCGACGATTACGTCCGCCTCTTCGGGGGCGGTGTTGCCGTAGACGGAAATCAGTTCTTCGCGCGCTTCCTGCGCTTCGGCTGCCTGTGAGGCGACGAAGGAGAGAGTGTGGAAGTTACGCACCATGCCTGTTCCCGCATCCTCGCTCAAACCGCGTCCGTCCGTGCCGGTCTTTGTCGCACGCCTTTACGGCATGTGCATCTGAAAAATGTGACGGGCGAGCCGGGAAACGCGCGTTCAGCGCGGACCTTCGTCGGTTTGCGCCTCGAGGCGCTTGAGGACCGCATGGCCGGCGGCGGCGGCCTGCATCGGGTTGGGGAAGGGCCCCTTTACCGGATAGGTGACGCCGCGGAAGGTGAGGGCGTAGAAATACTGCCCTTTGCGGTCCTTCTCCACTGTGACCTTGGAAACCGGTCTTTCCTTGTCTGCCGCCACGTCCGTTCCTCCGCATGATCGCCCCGATCTCGCACAGGACCATGGCCGGGCGGGGGCGGGCGCCACAGGCGCCGATTGAACCAGCAACGCCTATAGGACAGACGCCCCCGCACGGCAATCCGCCGCCGGCGGCTCGTTCTGATTGGCGCAGCCTTGGGACCTATCGGCCACATTCCCGGCGGGCGCGCGGGTCGCAGGCGGCGGCCATGGCGAGATTCGCGATCGCAAGGCGCTCCTCGACCGCATCGCGCTCGGCGATGAGGGTGCGCAAGGCCTCGAGCGCATCGCCGCTGTGAAGCGCGAGGATCTCGAACGCCTCGTCGGGACGGGAGGGCCGCATGCGGGGCAGAGGGCTCATTGCAGGCGCAGCTCCAGTTGTTTCTTGCTCTTCAGCACATAGAGCGGCCTTGCGGCGGCCGCGGCCTTGCGCTGGAGTTCGAGCCGGTTCTCCATCTGCCGCTCGCGTAGCGACCGGCAGGCGTCGAGGACGGCCTTTCCGCGTTCCAGGGCATCGTTCTGCATCGGCACACCCTCCGTTTGTTCTCTTTATGTTCCGTTTCGGCGAGAACGTCAAGCAGCAGGCAGCGAGAATCACGATGCCGTGAAAAAGGAGGGACGATGAAACCTGCAGCGGGGAAGAGCGTTGAGTCTTCGGAAACAACCCGTGGAAAGGAAAGACCAATGAGCAAGCCCGTTAACGTCGTTTTCGCATCCGCCCTCATGGCCGGCTCCGTGTTTGCCGGCTCCCAGGCCTTTGCGGCCGGTGACGGCGAATATTATGTCGGGGCGACCCGCGACTCGACCATGGACGACGACATGAGCGCGAACAGGTCGATGCAGCGCGAGAACCTGGACCTCTTCAGCACGCAGAGCATCGACAAGCCGGACGAAGGCGCCGACCCGACCAGCGGCGAGATCAGCCCCGCCGACGGCGATTACTACCAGGGCGCCGAAACCGACCAGTAACAAAGCACGACGCAGAAAAAGGCAGGCGCCCACCGGCGCCTGCCTTTTTCGTGCGGGAAATCTGGAATGGTGCGCTTCGGCACAGCGTGTCGAGATCGTTGGTTTCGATCCCGGCAACGTCGCCGACATCCAGCGCGCCCCTGCACGGGCGGCAGACCTATTGGAAATATCTTACATGATTGCCGTACAGTGCTGAAACCGATGCAATATCCTGTTCCAGAGGAGGTTCCCAGAATCCATTCTTGCTTGAAACCGTGACGGCGTTCTGATTGACGGTCCTGACGATAGCGGAATGGTGGGGGACCTGGAAGTTTCCGGCTTGGTACCATACCGCAAGTCCCCCAACGACAGGATTGTTCACCGGCGCATATTCGTCAGCCAGCACGGTAGCCAACGGTCCACCGCTCGGCACGGAGTACCCGAACTGGGCGAAAGTTCCCAACGAGTGACCGTGGCAAAAATACCGGTAGTCGATCTGGTGGACCTGGTTTGCAGCCGCCCCTTCGAGCCGCGCGATCCCCACTCTTGGCTGGAACAGGGGATTGTAGAATATCGTGCCCTGGGGATTGTTCGTTATGTATACGGGAACGACATGATTTGCGTTCGTCTTCGCCTTGCCCTCGAAAGCGTCAACCGTTGCACCCACACCCACGCCGAATTGGCATCCATTTGCTGGCACAGGTAAGGGGTTGTTCGAGATCGCGTAGATAGGTCCCATCTCATCCTCCCTCTTCTACGGGAGGATTCCACGGTTTCAATCTTGAGTCGAGTCACCCGTTCGGGTGCCAGCATCACTATGCCAACCGACCTCTTCGGCACCCGCGCGATGGCAGATCCGGTCTCATCGTGAATTCTAAAGGAAAATGGTGCCCCCACCAGGACTCGAACCCGGGACCCCCTGATTACAAATCAGGTGCTCTACCAACTGAGCTATAAGGGCGCTGACGAGGGAGTTAGCATATTCTCCGCTGCTGTAAAGTGAAAACGGGCCTGGTCAGATGGACCAGGTGCTGTCGGAGGCGGCCTTGGGCACGATCTCCTGGCAGCGCTGCATCGAGCGGGGCAGGTTCTCCGCAAGATGGTCGATGAGGGCGCGCACGGCCGGCAGCATGCCGTGGCGGGAGGTGAAGACGGCGTGCACGGCCGATTCCGCGCTCGACCAGTCGGCAAGCACCGGCGTCAGCACGCCGTTGCGGAAGCCGCGCTCGACGATCATATCCGGCAGGAGGCCGAGGCCGATGCCCTCGATGGCCGCCCGCTCCAGCACCGTGAAATCCGAACAGGCAAGGACGGGCAAATGGGAGACGTCGCGCACTTCGCCGGCCTCGTTGTAGAGCGTCCAGATGGCGCGCGGCGCGTTCTCCTGCATGGAGAGGGTGGGGATTTGGCCGATCGTGTCGAAGTCGATCGGGCCGTGGCGCTCCAGGAAACGCGGGCTGGCGGCGAGGTAGCGCCGTGTGCCGCCGAAGCGGCGCACGATGAGCGACTGGTCGGTGTCGTAGCTGTCGCGCACGCGCAGCGCCACGTCGATCCGCTCCTCGATGAGATCGACCGGCCGTCCGGTGGTCAGGATCGACAGGCGCACCAGCGGATAGCGCTTCATGAAGCCGGGCAGGATGTCGGCCACCATGGGCGCAAAGCCGGGCGGCATCGCGAGGCGCACCGTGCCCGCCGGCTCGGCCTTGGCGACGGCGACGACGGCCTCGGCCGCCTCGACGCCCGAAAGCACCGCCTCGCAGCGCTCGTAGAAGGACTGGCCGATATCCGTGACGGCCAGCTTGCGCGTGGAGCGCTCGATCAGCCGCACGCCGAGCTGCTCCTCCAGCGCGGCGATGCGCTTGCTGATCTTCGATTTCGGCACCGAAAGCGCCTTTGCCGCCGCGGTGAAGCCCTTGTGCCGCACCACCGCGGCGTAGAGCGCGAGATCGTTCAGGTCCTGCATGGTCGTCTCCGTCGATCCCTTGATTTATTGTTTCTCATGGGAAACGGTCAATTGGATTTTTGCCGTCTAATCACGCGATTGTTTTCGCAGCATATGGTTTGCACCAACAAAGCAAGGTGCTGACCCATGAACGTTCTCCATATTGACTCCGGCATTCTCGGAGACCATTCCGTTTCCCGCCGCCTGACCGCGGCCGTTTCCGCCCAGATCAAGGCCGAACAGCCGGGCGCCGCCGTCACCTATCGCGACCTTGTCGCCAACCCGCTGCCGCATCTTTCCGGCGCGCACCTGATGGCCGCCAACGCCAAGCCGGAAGACGTCGACGCCCAGGTCGCCGCCGAGGTCGAGGAAAGCAGGGTCGTGCTGGAGGAATTCCTGGCCGCCGATACGGTCGTCCTCGGCGTGCCCATGTACAATTTCTCCCTGCCGAGCCAGCTCAAGGCGTGGATCGACCGCATCGCCGTCGCCGGCAAGACGTTCCGCTATACCGCCGAAGGCCCGGAAGGCCTTGCCAAGGGCAAGAAGGTGATCATCGTCTCCACCCGCGGCGGCCATTATAGCGCCGGCCCCGCCGCGGTGATGGACCACCAGGAAAGCTACCTGCGCTCCGTGCTCGGCTTCCTCGGCGTCACGGATATCGAGATCGTCCGCGCCGAAGGCCTGAACCTCAGCGCCGATTCGAAGGTCGAGGCCATTTCCGAGGCCGAACGCGTCATTTCCGACCGCGTCAGCCTGAGGCTCGTCGGCTGAGAGCCGTTCTCTTCGACGCAAAGGCCCGCCGGTGGAAAGCCGGCGGGCCTTTGCGTTTGTGTGGTCGCCGGATCAGCCGAGGAGATGGCGCTGGGTGGCGTAAAGGGCGATGGCCGCGGCGTTCGACACGTTCAGTGACTTGATCGCGCCCGGCATGTCGAGGCGGGCGAGGGCTTTGCAGGTGGCGCGCGTCTTCTGGCGCAGGCCCTTGCCTTCCGAGCCCATGACGAGCGCGATGCGGTTGCCCGCAAGCGTGCCTTCCAGCGGTTCGGGGCCTTCCGAATCGAGACCGATGGTCAGGAAGCCGAGCTTGTGCAGCTCTTCCAGCGCGTCGGCGAGATTGGTGACCTGGATATAGGGAATGAGTTCCAGCGCGCCGGAGGCGGTTTTCGCCAGAACGCCCGATTCGGTCGGCGAATGGCGCTGTGTGGTGATGACCGCGCCGGCATTGAAGGCAACGGCCGAGCGCATGATGGCGCCGACATTGTGCGGGTCCGTCACCTGGTCGAGCACGAGGAGGAGGGGACTGTCCTTCAGCGCCTCCAGCCGGCGCACCGGCAGCGGTCGCGTCTCCAGCATCACGCCCTGGTGGATCGCTTCCGGGCCGAGCACCTTGTCGAGGTCGGAGGGAAGCACGGTTTCAACCGGATAGGGCAGGGTGGCAAAATCCGGCAGTTCCAGCCGCTGGGCGGCATTCTGACTGACGGACAGCTTGATGATCTGCCGCTCGGGATTGTCGAGCGCCGCGCGCACCGTATGCAGGCCGTAGAGATAGACCTGGTCTGGCGCGGGCGTCGGCGGCTTCCAGCCTTCCGCCTGCCTGCGGCGGCGGTCGTCCTTCGGTGTCGGGATCTCGCCGCGCTCGCGCTTCTGGTCGCGGTGCGCCCGGCGCAGCTTGGCGTAATGGGTGTCTTTCGCGGACTTGCCGCCGGTATCGTCTTTGCTCATGCCGCTTCTATAAAGCATGCTGCGGCAAAGTGTGCAGCGGTTTTGCACGGCAGGCGAAAAATCGGATGCTTCGCGCGGCGGAGGCAAATTCCGAGGCGCTCGGTGCCCGCATGGGCCCGCATGGGGACGACGATGTTTTTCGCAATTTTTTCCGTGACGTCGTGTTGACAGGACGAATTGTGCCCGTCATATACCGCGCCAGATCGAAGGCGCCGCCCAAGGGGGCTGCCGAACGGTCGACACTGGTCGCTTGATCCCGACGGAATATGGAGGGATGCCCGAGTGGTTAAAGGGGACGGACTGTAAATCCGTTGGCTCAGCCTACGTTGGTTCAAATCCAACTCCCTCCACCATTCTGTTGGTTCGGATCATGACCCCGCGGGTATAGCTCAATGGTAGAGCAGCAGCCTTCCAAGCTGAATACGCGGGTTCGATTCCCGCTACCCGCTCCACTTCGCTTCCTCACATAAAGAATCAGCATGCCGCCGTAACGTCCTGCCTTGAAAAAGCGATTCGCCGTTACGATCTGTTGACCATCCGGCTCGCCTTCGCCCGTTTCCGGCATGTTTTCCCGTGCATTTAAGGCTTGCGCATTCGTTGCGAAAGCCTTAAACGCCTGCCAAACCGGACGGGCCGGTTAGCCCAACTTTCGTTCAGTAGGAAAAAAGACATGGCAAAAGGTAAGTTTGAGCGCACCAAGCCTCACGTAAACATCGGCACGATCG
>CBIMFD010000053.1:0-16186 GCA_966243085.1 uncultured Shinella sp. | reverse complement strand
GCGACGAGGCGCATGGAAGCGGTCAGCTCTTCCATCTGCAGCCACGGACGCAGGTAGGCGACGGCGTTGTAGGCGCCCGGCGAACCGGGGATCTCCTTCACCGTGACCTGGGCTTCGGCCAGCGGATACTGCGCCTTCATCTCGGCGCTCGCATCCGGATTGCCGTTGACGAAGTTGCGGATCCAGTTGTTGAGCCAGGTCTCGCAATCGCTGACCTCGAGGAAGGAGCCGATCTTGTCGCGGCCCATGACCTTGAGATAGTGCGAGAAGCGCGAGGTCGCCATGATGTAGGGCAGACGGGCGGAGATCGCCGCATTGGCCGTCGCATCCGGCTTGTCGTACTTCTTCGGGCGCTGCGTCGTCTGGGCGCCGAAGAACACCGCATAATCGGTGCTCTTGTAGTGGCAGAGCGGCAGGAAGCCGAGCTTGGAGAGTTCGGCTTCGCGGCGGTCGGTGATGCCGATTTCCGTCGGGCACTGCTGGTCGGCATCGCCGTCGTCGCTGGTGAAGGTGAAGGTCGGCAGGTTCTCCACCTTGCCGCCGCCTTCGGCGCCGCGGATGGCGACGCACCAACCGTACTTGGCGAAGGCCGAGGTCAGGCGTTCGCCGAGAGCATAGGACGCGTTCATCCAGGTGAAGTCGTCCGAAGCCATTTTCGATACGATGCCGCTGGCGTCGATCGGGGCTTCCTCGAACTTGAACTCCTCGATCTGCTTGCCCTGCGAGCCGTAAGGAACGCGGGCGAGAACGCGCGGCATGGTGAGCGTGACGAAGCGGCTGTCCTCGCTGTCACGGAAACCGCGCCACTTGATGTATTCCGAGCTGTCGAAGATCTTTTCGAGGTCGCGCGGCTTGGACAGTTCCGTGAAGTTTTCGAGGCCGAACATCTTCGGGCTTGCGGCCGAGATGAAGGGCGCGAAGGAGGCGGCGGCGACATTCGACATGCCCTGCAGCACTTCGAGGTCTTCCGTGCCGTTGCCGAACTCGAAATCGCCGATCAGCGCGCCGTAGGGTTCGCCGCCGGGCGTGCCGAATTCGTTTTCGTAGAGCTTCTTGAAGACCTGGCTCTGGTCGAATTCGACGGCCTTGGTCAGGTCCTTGTGCAGTTCCTTCTTTGTCATGTTGAGAACGCGGATCTTCAGCGTGGAGCTGGTCTCCGAGTTCTTGACGAGGTAGTTGAGGCCGCGCCAGGAGCCTTCCAGCTTCTGGAATTCCTCGTTGTGCATGATCGCGGTGAGCTGCTTGGAGAGCTTCTCGTCGATCGCGGCGATGGCCTTGTTGAAGGTCTGCGTCAGGTTCTTGCTGAACGTGACGGTGCCCGAAAGGGCTTCCGACGTCAGCGTGCGCAGGAGGTCCTGAATCTCGTCCGGCTCGGCCGTCCTGGTGACCTGGATGGCCTGATCGAGAAGGCTCAGGGAGCCGGTTTCTTCGGCGACAGCGGCGCTGCCGGCTGCTTGGGTCTCGGCGCTCATTCCCTCTTACTCCTTTTCTGCGCCAAGCTCGCCGGCCAGAGCCGTCAGCTTGTCGGTGTTCTGCAGCACTTCCTCGAGCAGGCTTTCCAGCTCTTCGGAACGGTCGACCTTGGACATCAGGTCACGCAGCTTGTTGCGCACGGCCAGCAGCTTGCGCAGCGGCTCGACCTGGTCGACGATCGCACCGGGCTCGAAGTCGTCGATCGACTTGAACTTCAGCGAGACCGGCAGCAGCGATTCGTCGCCCGCCAGCGTGTTCTCGACCTTGAATTCCGCGCCGGGCGTCATGCGCTGCATGACGTCGTCGAAATTGTCGCGGTCGACCTGAATGAACTTGCGGTCGCGCATCGGCTTCTGCGGCTCGTAGGGCTTGCCGGAAAAGTCGCCGATCACGCCGACGACGAAGGGCAGTTCCTTGCGGACCTGTGCGCCTTCCGTCTCCACGTCGTAGGTGATGTGGACGCGCGGTGCGCGCACTCTCTTCAGTTTCTGTTGAACGCTTTCTGCCATGGCGGCCCCCTCTTCAAGCGGTGGATTTTCTGCAACTTGTCATCAGTAACTCTGTTCGGCCGGCTCCGGCGGCTTGATGCCGGCTGCCAGCAGGATCCGCTGCAGGTGGGACGGATCCTCGACCAGTTCCAGCAGCAGTTCGGGCAGGCTCATGCGCGCTCGCCGGACGGCGTCGTCGAGCGTATAGGACATGGGCGAATGAGGCTCCGTCTTGCGGAAGTAGGCGGCGATGCGGGACAGTTCCGCCAAGGCCTCCTCGCGCGACTGGTAGCCTTCGATCCTGCGCACGGCGACGGTGGGTTCTCCCGCCGCCGCCGATCCGGCTTCGCCCTCTTCCGCCGGGCCGGTCTCCTCGCTATCGGCAGAATAGTTCGCGACCGCGAGCTTGTCAGCGGCGAAATGGGTGATCGAGCGGGATATTTCCTCCAGAAGCTCGCGCAGCGCCGAGACGGGCGGAGCATCCATGCCGGCGACCGCGTCGAAGGCGGTGGACATTTCGGCAAGCGCGGCGAGCGCCTCGACGATGGCGGACTGGGTTTCGGCGAAGAAGCTGGCCGGCGTATCGGCCACGCTTTCCATGAACTGCTCCATGGTCACGGCGCCGTTGTCGATGCGCTCCTGCCGGCGGGTACTGTCGGTGACCTTGGAGAGGTCCGTCGCCTGCTCGTAGTTCCACAGCGAGAAACTGCCCTGCGAGCCGCTTGTGATCGGCACGAGGCGGATCGGCTGGATGAGGGTGCCGACGGCGCCCGAGCCGTTGAGGCCGGCGACCGCGGAAACCTTGCCTTCGACACCGTCCTCGTCGAGCTCGGGGAAGCAGGTTTCCCAGAAGCCGGTGACGATCCCCGTCATCACCTTCAGGCCGTCGCGCAGGCCCGCAAAGCCCTCCCGGCGCAGCAGCGCCTCGATCAGCCAGGCGGCGATTTCGAGGTCCTTGCCGTGCGCGCCGAGGATTTCCGTCGCCGTTTCGGCCACCGTATCCCATTCTTCCGGCGGCGTACCGCCGATTTCCACGGTCGCGCGTTCGGCCGAGCGGGCAGCGTTGCGGGCATCCTTGGTGCGGTAGTAGAGCGAGGTGGGTGAGCTATCCGAGCGCGGATCCGTTCCGGAAGGCGCGTCTTCCGAAATCGGCTGGAGCAGAGCATCGATATCGATAACCTGCGGCAGAGCCATGGGTAGAGATCCCTTCTTCCCTCGCGGGACGATCACGGAGGCATCGGCCGCAAGCCGTTTCCACCGCACGTAAAAACAGAGTTCTAACTCGGATACCGCTACTCACGCGGGCTGGCGGATGAATGCTTAGCCCCAAATACTTAATTGATCTTGAAGCGAATCTTGCGATTCCTTCAGGATCCGTTCGCGCCCGTCGGACGCTCGCCGGGCAGCCATCCATTGCCCCCGTTGGCAATGTTCACGGCCCGCACGACCGCCGTCTCGAAACGGTCGGCCAGCGTCGTCGCATCGCCCGCCGTGATCGACAGCAGCACCGAGGCCCCGACGCCGATCGGGCCGAGGCGCGGATCGGCTTCCGCGTCCGGCATGCCCTCCGGCGCCAGGCTTCCGCCCGACCAGAAGACGGCCAGCGCTGCGTAGGCGGCGGCCCCGGTGAAATTGGCCGATTCGGCGCATTCCATGCAAGAGCGGCGACGGGCTTCGTCCGGCGCGTAGACCCAGGCCGCCGCGCGCTCGAGGCATTGCAGCTCCAGCTCCGTCGGAGCGTGGAGATTGGTCTTCGCCGCCACATAGGCCCACCAGACCGCCTCGCGGATCGGCAGGGCAAAGGCGAGGAAGCGGATGGCGTCTCCGATGTTCTCCGCATCGACGAGCAGCGAAAGGAAGCCCTGCGGCGACAGGTCGGGCAGGAGGAAGGGCCGCGCCTCGGCAGAGAGATCCGCCCGGCCGCAGATTTCCTGCGCCGTTTCGGCCGTCACCTTGCGGAAGGCTTCCGTCTGGATCTTCACCATCTGCCCTACGTTCCACCAGTTCCGGATGCGCCCTGGCGCGGGAACTGCTTCAATTGATCTTCACCATGCCGCCTTTGAGGATGGCCATGCCGTCGCCGGCGACATTGACGATCGGGCCCTTCACGTCGGTCTTGGCGGTACCCTCGATCGAAAGGGTGACGCCCTTCATGGTGATCCCGCTCGGGGTGAGTTCCACCGTGCTGCCGCCGCATTTGAGGGTGATGCCCTGCATCGCCTCAAGCGTGATCTTGCCGGCGCTCGCCTTCGTCGTCTGATTGCCCTGGTTGAGTGTCAGCGTGTCGTTGCCCATCGTCAGCGTCACCGACCGGTCGCCCTGCTTCAGCGTCAGCGTGTCGTTGCCGGCGGACAGCGTCTCGGTGCGGTTGCCCTTGTCGATGTCGAGCGTCTCGTTGCCAGTCTCGATCTTTTCCGTCCGGTTGCCCGTCTTGATCGTCAGGCTGTCATTGCCTTCGGTGATCGTCGTGGTGCGATCGTTCTTGATCGTGCGCTTCTGGTCGTGGCCGACATCCAGCGTATCGTCGTTCTCGACCTCGCGCAGGAAATCCTTCTCGGCGTGGAAGGTGATCTTCTCCTCGCCCTTCTTGTCCTCGAAGGAAAGCTCGTTGGCGTTCGCCGTCTGGCCGGACTTGGTGCTGCGGGTCAGCAGCCCGCTCTTCGTCATGTTGCCGGGCAGGGCCCAGGGCGGCATGTTGTCGGCATTGTAGACGGCGCCCGTCACCAGCGGCCGGTCCGGGTCGCCGTCCAGGAACTGCACCACCACCTCCATGCCGATGCGCGGCACGAAGACCGAGCCCCAGTTAGTGCCGGCAAGCGATTGCGCCACACGCACGAAGCAGGAGCTCTTCTCGTTCTTCTTGCCGTAGCGGTCCCAGTAGAACTGGACGCGGATGCGGCCGTATTTGTCCGTGTGGATCTCTTCGCCCGACGGGCCGACGACGACGGCGGTCTGCGGCCCCTGCACGACGGGTTTCGGCATCGGCAGCGGATTGCGGGCGATGCGCGAGGCGGGCATGCAGGTGAAGCTGCTGCGGTAATAGGGTTTCACCTCGGCGCCGGGGCGCGTGGTGAAATGGGCGCGGTCGATGGCTTCGTGATGCACCTCGGTGAGGACGAGGCGGCGGTTTTCCGCGGCGACCGGATGGTCCTTCAGCGTGAAGGCGTGGCCGCTGGTGAAGCTCGCGCAGGTGCCGGCGCCCGTCGCCGTCTCGAAACCTGCCTCGGCAGCGTCAATGGCGGCGGCGGCGAACTGCTTGAGGCTGTCCGCCTTCACGGAGGCGCCGGGGAAGCGGTAGTGCTCCCATTTCTTGCCCGAGGCCGGCTGCTGGTTCGTCTTGCGCTCGCCCTCGATATTGCTGGCGGGCTTCTCGAAATCGTAGTCCTCGATGTGCCACGCCGCATCGGTGAGGCTCGCGCCGGTGCCGAAGGCGTGCACGCTGTCGACGGCATCTTCCTGCGCCTGGCGGTATTCGACCGTCGCCTGCATGCAATCGGCATAGGCCGAGGCATTGTCCGCCAGCACCAGCTTGTGCTCGCCGTCCTTGTGCTTGAAGAAATAGAAGATGCCCTCTTCGGCGAGGATGCGCTGGAGGAAGGCGAGATCCGTCTCGCCGAACTGCACGCGGTATTCCGAGGTCTCGTAGGTGCCGTTGAGCTTCTTCTCAAAGGGCACGTCGCTGTCGCCGAGCAACTGTTCGGCAATGGCGACGGCCGTCTTTTCCTGGAAGACCTTGTAGTCGGAGGTGCGCTGCAGCACCCAGAGGCTCGGCGAGATCACGAGCGTATAGAGCCGGTAGTCGTTGCGCGTGAAGGCGCCGGCTGAAAAGGAGGTGACGATCCCGTTGACGAAGCGGCGCTTGCCGCCGGGCCGGGCGAGCGAGAGCGTCACGCTCTTGCCGAGCAGGTCCTTCGGATCGATCGACTTGCGGGGGGAAAGGGCGCTGACCGTGAAAGAGAAAAGGCTTGAAATGCCTTCGGTGCCGCGCGCTTCGGTCGCGACGAAGGCGTTCTCCCCGAGAGGTGTCTCGAGGGTGATCCAGCGGTCCTCTTGAACTAGCGTCGTCGCCATGGGGTATTACTGCCCGATGGATGCGCGTCGGGCACGCATCGCCGCATGAAATGCCGTCGAAATCGGGGCACGGCCGCAGCGCGGCTTCGGCCGTGCCCCGAAGGGGTGTGAAAAGGTATCAGCCGCTCTTCGTCGAGGTGAGGTCGTAGTTGACCGTGACCGGCGTGCCGCCCTTGTTCTTGTCGTCGTAAGGAATGAACTTGAACTCGATCTTGGTGAAGTTGATCGAGATCGATTCCGTCGGACGGTCGCCGCCGGACGAGATGCTGTAGCCCGAGATGAGGCCATTGGTCAGCACGTATTCGACATAGGTGTTGCCCGGGTTGCCGGTGCTGACGAGGTGGATTTCCACCTTCTTGCCGGCGGTGCCCGTCACCGATTCGGTGAACAGCTTCGGCGAGGCGCCGTCGAGCTGCTTGGAGATGACGACTTCACTGATGTTCGGCTCGCTCGCCTCGCGGTTGGCGGTCGAGCCGGCCGGCGTGGAAATGCCGCGGCCGGTGCCGAACTGCAGCGACGTGACGTCGATCCACTTCTTGTGGGTATCGTGCGTCGCTTCCCCGTCGATGCCTTCGTATTTCAGATAGATTGCCATGGTGCGCTCCCTTCGTATTCGGATTGAGATCGATCGATGTGCCGGCGCGGCGCGGGGGCCGCCCGGTATGCCTTACTTTGCTGCCGCCAGTTCCTCCGGCTGTTCCGGTTGCACCACCGAACCATCCGAGGGTTGCGCGTGAAACTCGAACTGGCCGTTCTCGTCGAGCACGGCCTTCAGCCCGCCGACCTGTCCGCCCTCCGCCATGACGGCGAGCACATGGGACGAAAGGCGCGGCAGGAGTCCACGCGAAAGAATGTATTCGATGTTGCGCGCGCCGCTCTCCACTTCCGTGCAACGGCCCGCGATCGCCTCGACGAGCGAATCGTCCCAGGAAAGCGTCGCATTGTAGTTCTCCGCAAAGCGCTTGCGGATGCGCCCGAGCTGGAGCGAGACGATCTGGCGGATGACGTCGTCGGCGAGCGGGAAATAGGGCACGACCGAGCAGCGGCCGAGGAAGGCCGGCTTGAAGCTCTTCAGGAGTTCCGGGCGGATCGCGTCCGTCAGTTCGGCAAGGTCCGGACGCCTGTCGGGATCGGCATAGAGCTTGTGGATGAGGTCGGTGCCGGCGTTCGAGGTCATGATGATGACCGTGTTCTTGAAGTCGATGTCGCGACCTTCGCCGTCGCGCAGCATGCCCTTGTCGAACACCTGGTAGAAAACGTCCTGCACGCCGGGATGGGCCTTTTCCATCTCGTCGAAGAGGATGACCGAATAGGGACGGCGGCGCACGGCCTCCGTCAGCACGCCGCCCTCGCCATAGCCGACATAGCCGGGGGGCGAGCCGACGAGCATGGAGACCTTATGCTCTTCCTTGAATTCCGACATGTTGATGACGGTGAGGTTCTGCTCGCCGCCATAGAGGAGGTCGGCGAGCGCAAGCGCCGTCTCGGTCTTGCCGACGCCGGAGGTGCCGACCATCAGGAAGACGCCGATGGGCTTGCGCGGATCGAGCAGCTTGGCGCGCGACGTGCGGATGGTTTCGGCGATCGCCTCTAGCGCATGGGACTGGCCGATGACGCGCTCGCGCAGCTTGTCGTTGAGGCCGAGGATCGTCTTGATCTCGTTGGAGACCATGCGGCCGACGGGAATGCCGGTCCAGTTGCCGACGACTTCGGCGATGGCCTGGCTGTCGACCGTCACGCGCATCAGCGGGGTTTCGCCCTGCAGCGTTTCGAGCTCGGCGGTGAGGGCGGACAACTCCGCCTTCATCTCTTCCGGGCTCTTTTCCGCCGGCGCGTCGTCCGGCGCGGTCAGCGCATCGTGCAATCCGCGGATGCGCGAAACGAGATCCTGCTCGCGCTTCCACTGATCCTCGAGCTTTGCGAGTTCCTCGGCGACGCGCCCGCGCTCCTCTTCGAGGTCCGTGATGCGGGCCGCATGGTCGGCCCCGATCTTCGTTTCGCGGGCGAGCACGCCGAGATCGACGTCGATCATGTCGAGCCGCCGGCGGCGGTCCTCCACGGCGGCGGGAATGGCGTTGGCGGCGATGGCGACGCGCCCGCAGGCCGTGTCGAGCAGGCTCACCGCCTTGTCGGGAAGCTGACGGCTCGGAATGTAACGGCGGGAAAGACGCACGGCGTCTTCGACGGCCTCGGCGAGAACGCGCACGCCGTGATGGCGCTCCAGCGTCGGAATGAGGCCGCGCATCATGGCGATGGCCGCCTCGTCGCCCGGTTCTTCGACCTTGACCACCTGGAAGCGGCGGGTCAGCGCCGGGTCGCGCTCGAAATATTTCTTGTACTCCGCCCAGGTCGTCGCCGCGATGGTGCGCATCTCGCCGCGGGCGAGGGCCGGCTTCAGGAGATTGGCGGCATCGTTCTGGCCGGCAGCGCCCCCGGCGCCGATCAGGGTATGCGCCTCGTCGATGAACATGATGATCGGCTTTGCAGAGGCCTTGACCTCCTCGATCACGTTCTTCAGGCGGTTCTCGAACTCGCCCTTCATGCCGGCGCCCGCCTGCAGAAGGCCGAGGTCGAGCGAAAGCAGCTCCACGTCCTTGAGGGCATCGGGCACTTCGCCGGCGGCGATCTTCAGCGCGAAGCCCTCCACCACGGCCGTCTTGCCGACGCCGGCCTCGCCGGTGAGGATCGGATTGTTCTGCCGGCGGCGGGTGAGGATGTCGACGATCTGGCGCGTTTCGGAATCGCGGCCGAGGACGGGGTCGATCTTGCCGTCGCGTGCGCGCGCCGTGAGGTTGATCGTGTACTGGTCGAGCGCCGAGCCGCCGACCGCGCCGGCGGGGGAGGCCGCGGGCGCGCTACCGGCCGAGGCGGCGCTCTTGCCGCTGCCTGCCGCCGACTGGCCGGCTTCGCTGCTGCCCGAGACGATCTTGAGGAGGCTGCTCTTCAGCGTTTCGGCGTTGATGCGGGCGAACTGCGCGGAGGCATCGCGCGCGAGCGCCGACAGGGAATCGTCGCCGAGGAGGCTCACGAGGAGATAGCCGCTGCGGATGGAAGTGTCGCCATATTGCAGCGAGCCGAAGATCCAGGCTTCCCGCACCCATTTCACGACGTTGGGGGTGAGGGCAGGCGAACGGCTGTTGCCGGTCTTCATCCGGTCGAGCACCTTCGTGAGGTCCGCCGCGAGCCGGCCGGTATCGATCTCGAAATGCCGCAGGATCGCCGCGACGTCGTTGTCGCTCGCCTCGATCAGCTTGCTGAGCCAGTGCTCGACCTCGACATTGTAGTGGGTACGCGAGAGCGTCAGGCCTACGGCACCTTCGAGCGACGAACGGCAATGGGCGTTCAGTCGCCCCACCAGCGATTGCAGATCCACGTTCAGCAAGAAAGCCCCCCAGCTTTTGCCGCGCCGACCAGGCAACCATCGATCAGCGCAATTGACGAATCACATCAAATCACATGTGAGCGGAATTGTTACCCACTTAATTCCGAGTTCGCGTAAAAGTCCACGCCCGAACCGCCTCAACCGGCGAGTGCGGCCTCGACATTCGCATAAATCGGAAACAACCTTAAGAAACCGCTCATTTCAAACACCAGCCGGATACGGCTGTTGAGGCCCGCCAGAACCATGCTGCCGCCGGCCGCGCGAACTTTCTTGGCGGCGGACAGGAAGGCGGAGAGCCCGGTGCTGCTGATATAGTCGAGACCTGTCAGATCGATGACAAGGTGAACGTCCCCCCGTTCGATGACCGCCGTCAGGTGCCGGTCGAAAACGGGCGAGGTCTGGCTGTCGATCCGCCCCGTGGGGGTGACGACGAGCTTGTTGCCTTGCCGGGCCTCGGTGATGTTCATGATGATATTGACCTTATGCTTTTCGTTGATCACTCTGGCATTTCGCCGGACGGCGTCGAATGCAGGCGATGATTCCAGAAAGTCGTATCACTTGCCACAACGTTTTTTGAAACTTAGCGGTGTGCCGGCGTGACGGCGGACGACCCTCTGTCGGAGAATGGCCTGGTCGCGCAGCTTCGCGCGCAGCTTGCGCCGCAGCGCTTTCCGGTGCGGCGCGAGGTTGAGCTCGAGGGCGGCGCGCACGATGCGGGCGGCACCGTCTCCTTCCACGATCACTTCTGGCCGGCGCGCTCGGTGCTGGCCGTCAGCGCCGTGCAGGTGGCCGGCGGCGACGTCGCCGCGGCCCTGCGCGCGGCCGGCGTCAAGCAGTTGCTTCGCGCCGTGCTCGCCACCGCGCGCACGGCGGGTGAGGCCCTCGACGTCCTTACCGCGCGGATCGACAGCGCGGGCCTCGATGTCGCGCTGGTCCTGCTCGACGTGGTCGCCGGCACGGCCTCCGGCGCTGCCCGCGGAAGGGCGGCGGTGACATCGGCCGGCGAGAAACGCCTTGCGGCCGGCGACATGCTCTGGCTTTCGGCCGGCGGCATGGCTATCCCGCAAGAGGCGACGGCCGCGCCGGTGGAGGGCATGGCCGCCCTTGTCCGCGTCCGCATCGGCCACGACGCGTCGGGCGCTGTCTGCGCCGTGCTCTTCAAGACGCGCGGGAAGCTTGCCGAGGAGACGGTCTTTTCGGTCGGCAATACGCACGGCGATATCCAGGCCGCGGGTGAGAAGGCACGCCGCTTCCTGGAGATGCACGGTGCCTGCGAGGCGGATATGACCGGCATCGACGTCGCGCTCGACGAAGTGCTGACCAATGCCGTCAATTACGGCTTCGAGGACGGCAGCGCGCACGAGATCCTGCTGTCGCTCTCCGTCGCAGGAGGATCGCTCACCATCCAGGTTCAGGACGACGGCCGGCCATTCGATCCGCTCGGCATTCCGGCCCCCGATCTCGATGCGGACCTCGAAAGCCGGCAGATCGGCGGGCTCGGCATGCATTTCGTCCGCACGCTGCTTGACAGGGTTTCCTATGAACGCCGTAATGGCTGGAACGTGTTGAAACTGGAAAAACAGCTCGCCGGTCTGGCCGAGAGGGTATCATGAACGCCGCACGGATGGGGGACTTGGTCAAGCAGGACGCGCCGCATTGCCATGCGCCGATCCATCCGGCCGCGCCCGTGCCGACGCCCGTTCCGCACCCGGCCCTGCCGCTCGCCATCATCGGCGGCCTGCCGACGGTGATGATCGGCAACATGCCGGCTGCCCGTGTCACGGACATGACCATCCTCTGCTCGCTGCCGAGCTGCGTTCCCGGCGGGCCGGGCATGATCTCGAAGGGCTCCTCCACGGTCCTCATCGGTAATCTGCCGGCCGCAAGGGTCAACGACCTGACGCTGCATGCGGCCTGCGTCGCGCCGATCCCCAGTCCCGTCGGCAAGATCCTGCCGCCCGGCTGCCCGACCGTGATGATCGGCGGCTGACGTGCGCCTTTCCCATTTCGAGAAATTGCGGCCGGTCTGCCCGGTCTGCCGGTTGAGCGGGCAGGACAATAGACTGGCGCTCACCACTGTCGAAGCCGAGGCGGCCGGCGACGTCCGGATGGGCATTCTCGCCTGCCAAGGCTGTGGCTCGGAATTCCCCATCGTCGACGGCATGCCGATCATCGTGCCGGAGGTGCGCCGCTTCGTGCAGGAGAATCTCTTCTACCTCCTGGCGCGCAACGACCTGACGCCTGCCGTGGAAAGCCTGCTCGGCGATGCGGCGGGGCCGGGCAGCGGTCTTGAATCGATCCGCCAGCATGTCTCCTCCTATGCCTGGGACCATTGGGGCGACCAGGATCCGTCGCCTTTTGCGCCGGTACCCGGGGGCGGCGAGCCCGGCGCGGTGGCGCGCAATCTCGGCGAAGCCCTCGACAGGCTCGGCGACGACCTGCCGGAAGGGCTGGTGCTCGACATCGGCTGCGCGGCGGGCCGCACCGTGACGGAAGCCGCCGAGCGGCTTGGCCGGGACGTGATCGGCATCGATCTTTCCGTGCCGCTGGCGCGCATCGGCCGGCAGGCCGTGGTCGGCGGGCGTATCGACTATGGCTTGCGCCGCGTCGGCCTCGTCTACGACCGGAGGTCCTATGCGCTTCGCCACGGGGCTGGAGCGCGGGGCGATGTCTGGCTCTGCGACGCGCTGGCGCTGCCCTTTTCCGCCGGCACCTTCGCGCTCGCCATCGGCATGAACGTCGTCGACTGCATGCGCGACCCGCGCGCCGGGCTCGTCGAGGTCAGCCGCGTCCTGGCGGACGGGGGCCGGGCGGTGTTCTCCATTCCCTTCGACTGGGCGGGGCAGGTGACGCCGGTGGAGGCCTGGCTCGGCGGCCACTCGCAACGCTCCGGCCATGCCGGCAGTCCCGAGGCGATCCTCGACCTTCTGCTTTCCGAGGGGCCGCTTGCCGCCGGAAGCCTCCGGCGTAGCGGCGCGGTCGGGGAAGTGCCCTGGCACGTCCGGTTGCATGACCGCTCCTGCATGTATTATTCCGCCTATCTGGTAGTCGCACGCAAGGCGGTGGGGTAACATCCGCTGACCAGCGATTCTGCGTGTCCGTCCCGGCGGAAGCGCTGGCTCGCCAGAGGGGGTGATTATGCGATTGCGACTCGTACTCAAGGGGCCCGAGCGCCTGACGTCCGGCTTGCGGGAAAAGACCGTCGAGACGGGGGCCATCGTTATCGGTCGGTCGGAAGAAGCCGACTGGGTTCTCGCAGACCCCGAGCGCATCGTCTCCAAGCGCCATTGCCGCATCGAGCGCCAGGCCGGTGGCTTCCTGCTCACCGACATGTCCACCAACGGCGTCCTCGTCAACGGCATACCGCTCTGCCGCGAGACCTCCCGCCTGCTGGTCGACCGGGACCTGCTGACGCTCGGCGACGCGATCATCGCCGTCTTGCTCGAAACGGATGCGCCGGCGGAGGACGTCAAGGCCCCGCAGCCCGTCGCTGCGGACGATCCCTTCCCAGAGGGGCCGTTCGGCTTCGACGCCGCGGCAACGGGGGCTGCGCCGGCATCCGCCCTGCCGGAAGCGGCGGCGGAGAATGCCAGGGGCAAGGTTGCGGTCTTACAGGACTGGTGGATTCCCGATGCGACGGACCGGCATGGCGAGCCGAAATCTGTGGATATCCCCGGGGGCATGGGGAATGCCTCGAATGCACATACCATTGCGCCGGGGGAGGCGGTAGCCTCGTCGCTCAATGGGGAGTCGGATCTCGTCGCGCAGGCGGAAGGGCTGGACGTGGCGGTGTTCGCCAGGACTGTTGAAGCGGCGATGTCGGTCTTGTCGGTAGACGAAAAGCGTAGGTTTGAGGGGCGGTTGCGTGACCTCCTTCGCAAGGAGAAGGCGGGTTGACGACTGGAATGTCTCCAGTGGAGTGGTGGCCGACAAGGGTGTGCGCGGCGGTTTCGCGCCCTTTGGCGCTTCTCCTGTGCGCGTGCCTGCTTGCCTTGCCTCTTTCCGGTTGCGGCCTGATATCGAAGAAGCCGCCGCCGAAGGAGATCGAGATCAAGCCGGCGCCGGCCGCGGCGAGCCTCGACGTCATCGCCGTCGCCTCGCCGCTCGTCAATCCGGGGCCTGATGGCCTGCCGCAGCCGGTGGTCATGCGGCTCTACCAGCTCAACGGCGAGACGGCATTCGCCAATGCCAGCTTTCGCCAGCTCTGGGAGGCCGATGCCGAGACGCTCGGGCCGACGATGCTGGGCAAGACGGAACTCTATTTCGCACCGGGCGAGGTGCAGAGGGTGAAGGCGAACCTGATCGAGGGCACGACGATCGTTGCCGTCGTGGTCGGTTTCCGCAATTTCGAGGAGGCCAAGTGGCGTGCGATGGTCGGGCTCCAGGGGGACAAACGCTTCAAGCTCAAGGCCGAGCTGAAGACGTTGTCCATCGAACTGGGACCGCAGGACTGAGGCACGCCGAGGCGAGGGGCAAGGCGGCGCGTTGGGCAAGGCCCGCGCCGCCGACGTAAGGAAGGGTACGGATGTCGTTCGATGACAAGGTGATCTGGTCGGAGGGGATGTTTATCCGTGCCCAGCACTTCCAGCAGGAAGCGCGCCATTTCGAGCGCCAGCTTCGCGCCCGCACGAAGGCGCTCGTGCCCTATGGGTGGGGGCTGACGGAACTGCGCCTCAACCGCGAACTCCTCTCCATCGGCCAGTTCGCCGTCGAGCGCGCCTCCGGCGTCTTTGCCGACGGCACGCCTTTCTCCCTTCCCGACGACAGCCTGCGGCTGCCTCCGCTGATGCTGAACGAGAACGTCCGCAATGCCGTCATCTATCTCACGCTGCCGCTGACGGAACCGGGCGGACGCGAGGTGGCCGAAGCCGAGGCCGAGCTGACGACGCGCTACACGCTCGCCGAGATCGACGTCGCCGACGCCAACAGTTCCGATCTTTCCGCCGCGCCGATCAATGTCGGCAAGCTGCGCCTGCGCTATGGCCTGGAGACGAGCGACCGCAGCGGCCTCGTCGGCATCGGGCTCGCGCGCATCGTGGAGGTGCGCAGCGACAATTCCGTGGTGCTCGACGAGACCTACGTGCCTCCGGCCATGGATTGCGCCGTCTCGCCGATCCTCTCGGGCCTGCTCACCGAGATCGTCGGGCTGCTCAACCATCGCGGCGAGGCGATCGCCGGGCGGCTGGCCGGCACCAATGTCGGCACGGCAGCGGAAATCACCGACCTGATGATGCTCCAGACGATCAACCGCTGGCAGCCCGTCTTCACCCATATGGCCTCCGCCGCCATCGTGCATCCCGAACGGCTGTTCGTGGCGATGATCGGCCTTGCCGGCGAGCTTGCCACCTTCACGGCGGCCGGCCACCGCCCGCGGCCGTTCCCGGTCTACGATCACGAGCGCCTGCAGCTTTCCTTCGCGCCGGTCGCCGCCGCCGTGCGCCAGGCGCTCAGCGCGGTTCTGGAGCGCAGCGCCATCACCATCCCGCTCGTCGAGCACCGTTACGGCATCCGCGTCGCCGACGTGCCGGACCGTTCGATCTACTCGAAATATTCCTTCATCCTCGCGGCCAAGGCCGACATGCCGGCCGATGCGCTGGTGCGCCGGCTCGTCGGCCAGATCAAGATTGGCGCCGCCGAGCAGATCACGGAACTGGTCAATGCGGCGCTGCCGGGCATCATGCTGCGCGCGCTGCCGGTCGCCCCGCGCCAGATCCCCTACCATACAGGCAAGGCCTATTTCGAACTCGACCGCTCCAGCCCGATCTGGAAGCAGGTCGCCGCCGGCAACGGGCTTGCCATCCATGTCGCCGGCGATTTCCCGGCGCTCGAACTCGACCTTTGGGCCGTGAAGGATTGAGGAGGCGGATGTGAACGATCCCTTCGCCGACTTCCCCGGCGCCGACGATACGATCCGCAGACCGCTCGGCGGCACGCAGCCGCGCCAGACGCCGGGCTTCGGGCAGGAAATCCCCGCCGGCAATGCCTTTGCTGCCGGCCTTGCGGGCGGCGGGCTTGCCGACGACGGCGGCTTCTTCGCCGGCCGTCAGGCGGCCGCGCAGCGGCAGGACCTCGATTTCGGCCTCGACGCGCTGCCCGTCGAGCGCGTGCGCCATCGCGGCGACCCGGCCATCGAGAAAGCCTTCGACCTTGCCGCCGTCAACCCGCTGGTCGGCGCCGCCTCGCCGCTCCTGTGGCTTGCCGGGCGGCTCAACGAAAGTGCGGCCCCCGACGACATCGCCGAGTTCCGCCGCCGCGTGCTGGAGGAGATCCGCAATTTCGAGACGGCCGCCATGGCGCGCGACACGCCCGACCGGCTGGTGCGCGTCTCGCGCTATGCGCTCTGCGCCGTCATCGACGACATCATCCTCAATACGCGCTGGGGCGCCACGACCGGCTGGGCGAGCCAGAGCCTCGTTTCCATCCTCTACAACGAGACCTGGGGCGGCGAGCGCTTCTACGACCTTCTCCAGCAGCTTCTCCAGCAGCCCGAGCAGAATATCGACGTCCTGGAACTGATGGCGATCTGCCTTGCCATCGGCTTCAGCGGCAAGTACCGCGTCATGGACGGCGGGCAGGGGCAGTTGTCGCGCCTGCGGCAGGATCTCTACCGCGTCATCCGCCGCGTCCGTGGACCTTACGAGCGCAATCTCTCGCAGGTCTGGCAGAGCGCGGCCGCACCGCACCGCGCCCCGCGCAGCATGGCCGCGCCATGGGCGGCTGCGCTCGTGCTGCTGGCGCTGCTTGCCGTCGTCTGGGCCTTTTCCTCCATCAG
>CBIMFD010000052.1:0-16192 GCA_966243085.1 uncultured Shinella sp. | reverse complement strand
AACGGCGCCGGCAAGTCGACGCTCGTCAAGGTGCTCGCCGGCGTGCACCAGCCGTCGGCCGGCACGATCGAGTTCTGCGGCCGGCAGGTGACGCTCGACAGCCCCGCCAAGGCGCTCGACCTCGGCATCGCCACCGTCTTCCAGGACCTTGCGCTCTGCGAGAACCTCGACGTCGTCGCCAATCTCTTCCTCGGCCACGAGCTTTCGCCCTTTGCGCTCGACGAGGTCGCGATGGAAGTGCGCGCCTGGACGCTGCTGCGCGAGCTTGCCGCGCGCATCCCGTCCGTGCGCGAACCCATCGCCTCGCTTTCCGGCGGCCAGCGGCAGACCGTCGCCATCGCCCGCTCGCTGCTGCTCAATCCGAAGCTCATCATGCTCGACGAGCCCACCGCCGCGCTCGGCGTCGCGCAGACGGCCGAGGTGCTGAACCTCATCGAGCGCGTGCGCGACCGCGGCCTCGGCGTCATCATCATCAGCCACAACATGGAGGACGTGCGCGCCGTGGCCGACCGCATCGTCGTTCTCCGGCTCGGGAAGAACAACGGTATCTTCACGCCGGATTCGTCCAACCAGGACCTCGTTTCCGCCATCACGGGCGCAACGGACAATTCCGTCTCGCGCCGGGCCGAGCGGAAGTCCGGCCACGCACAGGAAAATCACGGGGGCGCAGCATGAGCCAGAATCCTTCCCAGCCGATGCTGGATCGAAGCGACGAGCGCGTGCGCCACGACGACAGCCTCGCGGCCATGGCAAAGGGCTTCATCGACCGCGTGCGCTCCGGCGACCTCGGCATGCTGCCGGTCGCCATCGGCCTCGTCGTCATCTCCCTCGTCTTCTCCGCGCTGAACCCGGTCTTCCTCGCGCCGAACAACCTCGTCAACCTGCTCTTCGACTGCGCGACGGTCGGCGTCATCTCGCTCGGCATCGTCTGCGTGCTCGTGCTCGGCGAGATCGACCTGTCGGTCGGCTCGATGAGCGGCCTTTCCTCCGCCATGGTCGGCGTGCTCTGGGTCAATATGGGCCTGCCGGTCGTGATCGGCATCCTTGCGGCCCTCGTGGTCGGGGCGGGCGTCGGCCTGCTCTATGCCGCGCTCTACAACCGGCTCGGCATGCCGAGCTTCGTCGCCACGCTCGCGGGCCTCCTCGCGCTGCTCGGCCTCCAGCTCTACATCCTAGGCCCGACCGGCTCGATCAACCTGCCCTATGCCTCCGTGCTGGTGCGCTTCGGCCAGATCCTCATCATGCCGGACTGGCTGTCCTACGTGCTGGCGCTGCTGCCCGGCCTTGCCATGGTCGGCCGCGGGCTCAGGACGCGCAGCCAGCGGCTTGCCGCCAACCTCTCGGCCCAGCCGATGCGGGCGCTGATCCTCAAGGCCGTGGTGCTGACGGCCGTGCTGGAAGCCGCGATCTTCTACCTCAATCTCGGCCGCGGCCTTCCGTGGATGTTCGCCCTCTTCGTCGCGCTCGCGGTCCTTCTCAACTATGCGCTGACGCGCACCAAGTGGGGCCGCTCCATGTTCGCCGTCGGCGGCAACAAGGAGGCTGCGCGCCGCTCGGGCATCAACGTGCGCCGCATCTATACCAGCGCCTTCGTGCTCTGCTCGACGCTGGCCGCGCTCGGCGGCGTGCTCTCGGCCGCGCGCCTTGCTTCCTCCAGCCAGCAGGCCGGCACGGGCGACGTCAACCTCAACGCCATCGCGGCGGCGGTCATCGGCGGCACCAGCCTCTTCGGCGGCCGCGGCAGCGCCTATTCGGCCCTTCTCGGCATCATCGTCATCCAGGCGATCTCGAACGGCCTGACGCTGCTGAACCTCTCGTCCTCGCTGCGCTACATGATCACCGGCGGCGTTCTCGCCATCGCGGTCATCGTCGATTCGCTCGCCCGCCGCTCGCGCGTCAGCCACGGCCGCGCCTAAGAATATCGAATGGAGTTTCAATCATGACCGATCTCATGAAGGGCAAGATCGCCGCCATCACGGGGGCCGCCTCCGGCATCGGCTTCGAATGTGCCAAGACGCTTCTCGCCGAGGGTGCGAAGGTGGTGCTCGTCGACCGGGCGAAGGACAGGCTAGAGCAGCTTTGCAAGGAGCTCGGCCCGAATGCCCTGCCGCTCGTCGTCGATCTCCTGAACCCGTCCGACGTCTCCGGCATGCTGCCGCGCATCCTCGATATCGCCGGCGGGCTCGACGTCTTCCACGCCAATGCCGGCGCCTATATCGGCGGGCCGGTGGCCGAGGGCGATCCGGACGCCTGGGACCGGATGCTGAACCTCAACATCAACGCGGCCTTCCGCTCGGTCCATGCGGTGCTGCCCTACATGATCGGGAAGAAGACGGGCGACATCCTCTTCACCTCGTCCATCGCCGGCGTGGTGCCCGTCGTCTGGGAGCCGATCTACACGGCCTCGAAATTCGCCGTGCAGGCGTTCGTCCATTCGACGCGTCGGCAGGTGGCGCAGCATGGCGTGCGCGTCGGTGCGGTGCTGCCGGGCCCGGTGGTGACGGCGCTCCTCGACGACTGGCCGAAGGAGAAGATGGACGAGGCGCTCGCCAACGGCAGCCTGATGCAGCCGAAGGAAGTGGCCGACGCCGTGCTTTTCATGCTGACGCGGCCGCGCAACGTGACGATCCGCGACCTCGTGATCCTGCCCAACAGCGTCGATCTCTGAAACCGGGCGGGCGGCTCCTCCGCCCTTCCGCAATATTCCTGACTTGCAGGCGGTAGAACCATGAGCAACACCTCCTCCGCGCGCCCGGCGGGCGGCGAACGCTACCTCGTCGGCGTCGACGTCGGCACGGGCAGCGCACGGGCCGGCCTCTTCGATCTCTCCGGCCGTATGCTGGCCTCGGGAAAACGCGACATCTCGCTGTTTCGCGAGCCGGGCGCGATGGTCGAGCAGTCGAGCACGGAAATCTGGGCCGCCGTCTGCGCTTCGGTGCGCGAAGCCATCGCGAAAGCAGGCGTCGCGCCGGAGGCCGTCGCCGGTATCGGCTTCGACGCCACCTGCTCGCTGGTCGTTCTCGGCGATGGCGGGGCGCCGCTGCCGGTCGGCCCGTCGGAAGACCCCGCGCGCGACATCATCGTGTGGATGGACCATCGCGCGGTGAACGAGGTCGAGCGCATCAACGCGACGAACCATGACGTGCTGCGCTATGTCGGCGGGCGCATCTCGCCGGAGATGGAGACGCCGAAGCTGCTCTGGCTCAAGGAGAACCGCCCGGACGTGTTCGATGCCGCCTGGCAGTTCTTCGACCTTGCGGATTTCCTCACCTGGCGGGCGACGGGCGACCTTGCGCGCTCCACCTGCACCGTCACCTGCAAGTGGACCTATCTCGCCCACGAGAAGCGCTGGGACGCGAGCTATTTCCATGCCATAGGCCTTGGGGTGCTGGCGGACGAGGATTTCGCTCGCATCGGCCAGCGGGTCGTCGAGCCGGGCACGCCGCTCGGCGGCGGCCTGACGGCGCAGGCGGCGGCCGAGCTCGGGCTTGTGGCCGGCACGCCGGTCGGTGCCGGCATGATCGACGCCCATGCCGGCGGCATCGGCACGGTCGGCGTCGACGGGCCGGCGGAAAGCAATCTCGGCTACGTCTTCGGCACCTCCTCCTGCACCATGACCTCGACCCACGCGCCGGTCTTCGTGCCGGGCATCTGGGGGCCCTATTTCTCGGCCATGGTGCCGGGCCTCTGGCTCAACGAGGGCGGCCAGTCGGCGGCCGGGGCGGCGATCGAGCAGCTTCTTTCCTTCCACCCGGCGGCCGCGGAAGCGGCGGCGCAGGCGAAGGCGCGGAGCCTTTCCCTGCCGGTCTTCCTCGCGGAACTGGCGGGCGAGCGGGCAGGAACGGTGTCGGATGCCGCGGCGCTCGCGGACGGGCTGCATGTCGTGCCGGAATTCCTCGGCAACCGGGCGCCCTTCGCCGATCCGCATGCGCGCGCGGCCGTCGTCGGCCTCGGCATGGAGCGGGACCTCGACAATCTCGTCTCGCTCTATATCGCCGGGCTTTGCGGCATCGGCTACGGCCTCCGGCAGATCATCGACGCGCAGGCGGCGGCCGGCGCGCCGGTGGAGAAGATCGTCATCAGCGGCGGGGCCGGCCAGCTCGACCTCGTCCGCCAACTCCTCGCCGATGCTACCGGCAAGCCGCTGCTTTCGACCCGCTCCGAAGAGCCGGTGCTGCTCGGCGCGGCCATTCTCGGCAGCGTCGCGGGCGGCGCCTTCCCCGATGTGCGCTCGGCGATGGCTGCGCTTTCGGCGACCGACCGCACTTATCAGCCGGCCGGCGGCGAGGCCGCGGCCCTGCATGCCCGGCGCTACGATGCCTTCAAGCGGCTGCAGCAGTTGGCGCGGGACATCCGCTAGACACCGACTAGCAGCGCCACGGGCTCCCCTCCGAGGATTTCGGCAAGCGGCATTTCCGGGCGGAGTAGGTAAGTGCGACCGTCGAGAACGGACCGGACATCGCGGCCTGCAATGTTGGGCGGGAGGTGGAGACGAACATCTTCCAGCGCGCCTGCGGAAAGGTGCAGGCCCTCCGGCGCGATCCTGCCGAAGGTGAGGCGCGGGACGACTGTGATCGCGAAGGCCTCCGCCGCGGCGCGCAGGAAGGCGAGTGCCCGGCGGCTTCCGTCCGAAACCTGCAGCGGAATGTAAGCGCCGGCGAACGGATCTCCCCCCGCCCGGTTCCGTTCGGCCAGCACGGCCGCGATCAGCCATTGTTTGTAGTCGGCGAAGGCCGTGCGTGATGGCCCGGGTTTTTGCGGGACGGCTAGGACGGCGGGATCGAGCGGCCGGCGATTGTCCGGATCGACGAGGGAGAAATCGCCGCGCTCGCTGCCCTGATAGATGTCGGGAACGCCGGGCGCGGTCAGCTTGATCAGGGTCTGCGCCAGCGAGTTCATCAGGCCGGCATCGATGAAAGGGCGGAGCGTTTCGGCGAAATCCGCGCAGAAATCCGCGTCGCGGAGCAGGTCTTCGACGAAGCCGATGACCTTCTGCTCGTAGTCGAAGTCCGGCAGTACCCAGTTCGAGGCCATTTTCGCCTCCCGCAACGCCTTCTCGACATAGTGGCGCATCCGCTCCGCGAAGGCGGCGCGGTCTTCCGGCCCATCGATCGGCCAGGCGCCGGCAAGCGCCTGATAGAGCAGCCATTCCACATCCGGCTCCGGCACCGGCCGGCCCTGGTGCCGGCGGCGATGGCGGGCGTTCCGGGCGGCCCAGCGCCGTTCCGCGGCGATCCACGCGTCCGGCGCCTCGCCCAGCGAATAGAGGCGGGCGCGTGCATCCTCGCCCCGCTTCGTGTCGTGCGTCGCGCTCGCCGACAGGCCGTGCGGCATGGCTGCCTGCCGAGCCTCCATTGCGGCGTGGAAGGCAGCGGGACCGCCGGTCGGCCGGCCCGGGTCGCCGCCCACCTCGTTGAGTGCGATGAAGGCGTTTTCCCGGTAAAAGAGCGTATCCTCCAGCGCCTTCGCCATCACGGGGCCGCTCAACTGCTGGAAGCGCGTGCGGAACTCCACGCATTCGGGCATGGTGTTGCAGGTCTTGTCGTCGGTCAGCAGTTCCCAGATGAAATCGGTTGCTTCGCGCACTTCCGGCCGTACGTCTTCCTGTGCCTCGCGGCGCACCACGGCAAGGACCTCCCGATCACGGCGGGAAATCCCAGCCGTCGTGGCCATATAGGTGCGGTAGACGGGGAGCGCCACGATCATCGCGCAGATCGCTTCCGTCAGCGTGCTGCGTGAGAAATCGGCGTGAGTACGGTCGGCCATCGCCCTGGCGAGCTGCGCGACACGCCGGACCTCGCCCTGGAAATTGTCTGCAAGCATCTGCCGCTTGCTCGCCTGCATCTCCGCATGGAAAGCGCCACGATGCTCCTCGCCTTTCAACGGTCCGAAGGCGGCCGCGAGCCGGCCGCCTTCCCTCTCGTCGACAAGCGCATCGGCAAGCGAGGCGATGAATTCGTAGCCGGTCGTGCCGTCGACGGACCATTCGACCGCGAAGGGTTCGTTTTTCTCCAGGATCTTCTCGACGTAGATGGGGACGTCCGGTCCCACGGCGGTGCGCAGGCGCTCCAGATAGCCGCGCGGATCGGCGAGGCCGTCGATATGGTCGATGCGCAGACCGTCCACCGTGCCGCTGCGCACGAGGTCGAGGGCGAGCCTGTGACTTTCCTCGAAAACCAGGGGATCCTCGACGCGCAGGCCCGCAAGCCCGGCGATCTCGAAGAAGCGGCGGTAGCTGAGGTGACGGCTCGCCGCTTTCCAGTCCATCAGCCGCCAGGGCTGGGCCGCGTGCACGGCCTCGATCCGGCCAGGGTCAGCGGAAAGCGCCGCAAGATGGCGTTCCAGCTCGCCGCGCGCGCCGGGCGCCGCCAGCGTTTTTGAAAGAAGGCCATCACCTTGCGGGTTCTCCTCGGGGCTTGCCGGCAGGGTGATGCCCGCGAAGCCGTCGAGCATCATGGCGTAGCTCTCGGGTGCGAGCGGATAGAAACTCTCACCATAGCGGAGTGCAAGGGCATCGTGCTGGGGCTCGAGCGCGAGGTGCAGCGCGCCGTCGGCCAGCTCCTCGGCGAAATCCTTGCCGAGGAAGGGCAGCGTGAGCCGCTCGGACCAGTCTATGTCGAAATAGCGGGAAAACGGGCTTGCCTCGCCCCAAAGGATCACGCTGCGCCACCAGGGATTTTCCAGGCTGGCCGCCATATGGTTGGGCACGATGTCGAGGATGAGGCCGATACGATGGCGGTGCAGGGCGTCCGCAAGCAGGCGAAGCCCGTCAGTCCCGCCGAGGGCCGGGTCGATCTCGTCCGTTCGCGTGACGTCGTAGCCGTGCGTCGATCCCGTCGTCGCGGTCATGAGCGGTGAGGCATAGAGATGGCTGACGCCGAGGGCTGCGAGATAGGGCACGAGCTGTCGCGCCTTCCCGAAGTCCATGCCGTTGCGGAACTGGAGGCGGTAGGTCGAGCGGGGAGGTGTCATGCGGCCCTGGAATGTGCGGTTTCAGCCGTTTTAAAACGCATTTCCTCCCGATTTGTTCCATTTCGCGCGTCAGATTCCGTGGCGCACGAAGTCCGATTGGGAGACGACGCCGGTCAACCGGCTCTGCCGGTCGAGCACGGCAAGGCGTCGCAGGTGAAGCGAGTTCATGTTGGCCTTGACGCCATCGGCCTCCTCGTCGTCATAGCAATAGGTGATGTTGGTCGTCATGATGTCGCTGACGCGGGTCGTCTCCGCGTCGAAACCCGGCGCGACCGCGCGCAGGATGATGTCGCGGTCGGTGAGCGTGCCGACGAGGCCGGTCGCATCGGCTACCGGCAGGAAGGCGATGTCCCATTCGGCCATGAGGCTTGCCGCATATTGCAGCGTCTCCTCCGGCCGGACGAGATGGACATTGCTGGTCATGATCTCTGTGATGCGCATGCGGACCTCTCGCGCAGCCTTTTGACCTATAATAGACGAGCGGCGTGTTGGTTCCCGCTCACCGGCCCTGGTCGACGGCAACGAGGACGGAGGGCCCGCCCGAGCCGGCCGCGGAGAGCTGGAAAATCGTATCGCCCGGCGCTTGCGGCAGAGCGCGGGTTTCCTCAGCGAGGTTGGCGCGGATGGCGAGCGTCGCCTTGCCGAAGCGCCAGTCGATGGCAAGAACATGCGGCTCCGCGGGCAGGATGTGCGGCTCGACGATCCCGCCGCCGGCAAGCAGCGGCACGACATGGGCCTGACGCAGGGTGATGAGTTCGCGCACGAACCGGATGTGATTCCGGCCCTCGGGGGAACCCGCGCGCGACCAGTCGAGCCGGGAGCGGCGGAAGGTTTCCTCGTCGCCCGGGTCGGGCAGGTGGTTCGCCGTCGTGCCCTCCGGCAGGCCGCCGAAATTCTCCGCCTCGGCCATGCGGCCCTCCCGTGTCGCATGGGCAAGATCGCCGTCGAAATTCGCGAAGAACAGGAAAGGCTGCCGCTCGCCGTATTCCTCGCCCATGAAGAGCAGCGGCACGGCCGGGGAAAGCAGAAGAAGCGCCGTCATGACGTTGAGCAGCGGCGTCTCGACGAGCAGCGGGAGCCGCTCGCCGAAGGCGCGGTTGCCGATCTGGTCGTGGTTGTGCAGGAAATTGACGTTGACCTGCGGGGGAAGCGGATCCTGCGGCGGCGCGCCGATCCGGTCCTTGGAGCGGTCCGCATAGACGAAGCCGCGCGCCGTCGCCTCCCGCAGCACGGTATCGGTGTCGTTCACGAAGGGCGCATAGTGGCCCCCGGTCTCTCCCGTCGCGACGACGTGGAGGGCATGATGGAATTCGTCGTTCCAGCCGGCGGTATAGTGGTGCACGACGCCGCCGTCGCGGTTGAGCAGGCCCTTGCGGCTCGTCTGGTCCTCCACGACGAGATGGACATGCCGGTCGGGGACGGCCTGCCGCACCGTCTCGGCCAGCTCGATGAGGATGTGCCGCTCGCTGGTGTCGTCGATTTCCTCGACGGCGTCGAGGCGCAGGCCGTCGAAGCGGTAGTCCTCGATCCATTGCAGCGCGTTCTCGATGAAGTAGTCGCGCACGGCCTTTTCCTCGAAGGCGATGGCGGCGCCCCAGGGCGTGTGACGCTCGGGGTGGAAGAAGCGCGGCGCGATGCGCGGCAGGACGTTTCCGACCGGGCCGAAGTGATTGTAGACGACGTCGAGCAACACCATGATGCCGTGGGCGTGGGCGGCGTCGACGAGCGCCTTCAGGTCGTCCGGCGTGCCATAGGCCGTATGCGGCGCATAGGTCAGCACGCCGTCATAGCCCCAGCCGCGCCGGCCGGCGAAATGCGCGACTGGCATCAGTTCGATGGCGGTAATGCCGACATGGCGAAGATGCGGCAGGCGGTCGATCGCCGCCCGGAACGTTCCTTCCTCCGTGAAGGTGCCGACATGCAGCTCGTAGAGGATCGCCTCTTCCCATGGCCGGCCCTTCCAGCCCGTCTCCTGCCAGGCATAGGCGGCGGGATCGACGACGACGGAACGGCCTTCGAGGTCCTTCGCCTGCGCTCGCGAAGCGGGATCCGGCATTTCCGTGCCGTCTGCAAGCCGGAAGGCGTAGCTTTCGCCGGGACGAGCAAGGCTTGTCACGGCCTCGTGCCAGCCGTCCCCTGTCGCCGTCATCGCGATGGCGCTGCCGCCGACCAGCACATCCACCCTCCTTTCGGCAGGCGCCCACAGGCGAAAACGCACACGCCCGTCTTCGAGTAGGCTCGGTCCCCATGTTCCGGTCATGGTCTCTCCTTCATGATCTTTTGGGAGCAACGAACCGGGCGGCGGGGGAAAAGTTCCGGGAACAATCGATCCCTGTTGGCGTTGGTGTCGCGGCTTTTCCGGCACTGTGCGGAACGCCGCCTGCTGACCGAAGGGGCCGGATCCATGAGCTATTCCTTTTCCGAACTCGATTTCATGAAACCGGAACTCGGCGCCGAGTTTACCGGCGAGGGCACGCATTTCGCCGTCTTCTCCGCCCATGCGGAGCAGGTGGAGCTCTGTCTCTTCAGCGAGGACGGCCGGGAGGAAACCGACCGCCTGCCGCTTCCCAAGCGCGAGGGCGACGTCTGGTCGGGCTACATTGCCGGCCTCAGGCCCGGCACGGTCTACGGCTACCGCGCACACGGCCCCTACGAGCCCGCCGCCGGCCACCGCTTCAACCCGAACAAGCTGCTGCTCGATCCCTATGCCAAGCAGGTGCTCGGCAAGATCGAGTGGAACGACGCGCTCTACGGCTACCGCATCGGCGATCCCGCGGAGGACCTTTCCTTCGACGAGCGCGACAGCGCGCCCTTCATGGTCAAGGGCGTCGTGCAGGACCCGGACTTCGACTGGGCGGGCGACGAGGCGATCCGTCGGCCCTGGACGGAGACCATCATCTACGAGGCGCATGTGCGCGGCATGACCATGGCCCATCCCGGCGTGCCGGAGGACCTGCGCGGCACCTTCATGGGCATGGCGAGCGATCCGATCGTCGAGCATCTCGTCGATCTCGGCATTTCCGCGATCGAGCTCCTGCCGATCCAGTATTTCCCGGATGACCGCCATCTTCTCGAAAAGGGCCTGCGCAACTACTGGGGCTACCAGACGCTCGGCTTCTTCGCCCCGCAGCCGCGCTTCCTTTCCGACCGGGCGATCACCGAATTCAAGACCATGGTGAAGCGCTTCCATGCCGCCGGCATCGAGGTGATCATGGATGTCGTCTACAACCACACCGCCGAGGGCTCGGAGCTCGGCCCGACGTTGAGTTTCCGCGGTCTCGACAATGCGAGCTACTACCGCCTCTCGCCGGACGACCCGCGCCACACCTACGACACGACGGGCACCGGCAACACGCTCAACATCGCCCATCCCATGGTGCTGCGCATGGTGCTCGACAGCCTGCGCTACTGGGTCGGAGCCATGCATGTCGACGGCTTCCGCTTCGACCTTGCCAGCACGCTCGGCCGCACGCGCCACATCGAGTTCGACCGTGAGGGCACCTTCTTCGATGCGATCCGGCAGGATCCGATCCTTTCCGGCGTGAAGCTGATCGCCGAACCCTGGGACGTCGGCGACGGCGGCTACCAGGTCGGCGGCTTTCCCTATCCGTTCCGCGAGTGGAACGACAAGTACCGCGACGGCGTCCGGCGCTTCTGGAAGGGTGACGGCGGCCTCGTCCCGGGGCTTGCGACGCGCCTTACGGGCTCGGCGCCGCAGTTCAACCACTCGGATCGCGGCGCGACTTCCTCGATCAACCTCATCAGCGCCCATGACGGCTTCACGCTGATGGACACCGTCTCCTACGACGGCAAGCACAACGAGGCGAACGGCGAGGAGAACCGTGACGGCCATTCGGACAATCATTCGGCCAATATGGGCGCGGAAGGCCCGACGGACGACGAGGGCATCCGCGCGGCGCGCGACCGGCGCCGCCGCGCCATGATCGCCACGCTGATGACGAGCCAGGGCGTGCCGATGCTGCTCGGCGGCGACGAGCTCGGCAACAGCCAGGAGGGCAACAACAACGCCTATTGCCAGGACAATGAGATCGGCTGGACGGACTGGAGCGGCCTTGCCGATCCGTTCCTGAACTTCTGCAAGGGCGCTATCGCCTTCCGCAAGGCGCATCCGGCGCTGCGGCAGGAACGATTCCTGACGGGAGAGCCGGCGCAGGACGGCTTCACCGAGATCGCGTGGTACAGGGCGGACGGGACTGCCATGAACGATGCGGCGTGGAAGGATGCGAACCTGCGCACGCTCTGCCTCTTCCTCGCGCGGCCGGCGAATGGCGAGGGCGCGGACCAGCTTCTCATCGTCTGCAATGCCGGCGGGGAGGACTGCGCGGCGACGCTGCCGGAGGTGAACGGCATCACGGCCTGGAAACGGGTGCTCGATACGGGCGCCGAGGAGGATGCCTTCGCGGCGGATGCCGCCGAAAGCCCCGCCACGGTCCACGCCGCCAGCCTTGCCGCCTTCGAGCCGGCCTGACGGAGCCGGATATGGCGCCCGACAATCTGGAGGAAACGGGCCTCGTCTATGTGTCGGACAGCGAACCCGGCATCCGGCGCCAGCGGACCGGGCGCGGCTTCTGCTACCGCCTCCCGGACGGCTCGCTGCTCGACGATCCGGAAATCAAGGCCCGCATAACCTCGCTCGGCCTGCCGCCGGCCTATGAGAATGTCTGGATCTGCCTGGAAGAGAACGGCCATCTGCAGGCGACCGGCTACGACGCGCGCGGCCGCAAGCAATACCGCTACCATGCCGACTGGCAGACGCTGAAAAGCGGTGACAAGTTCGGCCAGCTCATCGCTTTCGGGCGGGCCTTGCCGAAGCTTCGCCGCGCGGTGCGGCGCGATCTCGACGGCGAGCCCGGCGTGGTCGATACGATGCTGGCGGCGATCACGGTCCTGCTCGACGAGGCGCAGTTGCGCGTCGGCAACCGCGCCTATGCCGAGGAAAACCAGACCTACGGCGCAACGACGCTCCTCAAGCGCCATGTCTCGCTCTCCGGCGGGCGCATCGTGCTGCGGTTCAGCGCGAAGGGCGGCAAGCGTGTGCAGCGGACGCTGAAGCACCGCCGCCTGCAGCGCCTGCTGGAGGAATGCGCCGACCTGCCGGGGCGCGCGCTCTTCGTGTGGAAGGACGAGGCGGATCTCGTCCGGCCCATCGATTCCGGGCGACTCAATGCCTATCTCGCGGAGATCTCCGGCATCCCCGTTTCCGCCAAGACCTTCCGTACCTGGGCGGGCAGCCTTGCGGCCTTCTCGGCGGCGCGCCACGCGATCGAAGAGGGCGGGCGGCCGACCGTCAAGGCGATGGCCGGGGCGGCGTCATCCCTTCTCAACAATACGCCGGCCATCGCCCGGTCGAGCTATATCCATCCGGATATCCTGGCGCTTGCGGAAGCGCCGGAGACGCTTGCCGCTGCCCTCCGCCGGCCTCTTGCCGGCGTTTCCGGGCTGCGCGCGGAAGAGGAGCGGTTGCTGCGCTTCCTCGAAAACCGCAGGAACGCCCGTCGTCGAGCGCGCCGCAAGTCACCGTGACGGTCAGGCGACGCCGCGGCGCGGAGGGGGCTTGCGGGCGGGACGTGTCGTCTTGCGGGTGAGGTCGACGGCCGCGCGGGTCGCATCATCGCTTTCGCCGCTGTAGCGGCGTTTTTCGAGATGGTCCGGCAGCGCCACCCTTTCGAGCTCGGCGCGCTCGCGGGCCGCCTGCTCCCAATGGATATGGTCCCTGCCGTGCGGGCGGCCTTCGGCCTCCCAGAGACCATAGGCGCGCTTGCTGATCCATTCCTCGCGTTCGTCGTTCACGATGGCGTCCCTTTGAAAGATGCGGCGCCTTTCCGGCTGCCGCCCGATTGCTAGGCGGTCCAGGAATTCACCCGGAAACCCGCTTCCTTCGCCGCTTCGACGAAGGCCCTGAGCGCGAGGCCGGGGTCGTCGTCGCTCGCCAGACCCCGTTCGCAGGTCGTCTTCGCAGTATGGAGGGCGGGACCGTCGCCGTCCGGCCAATGGTTCTTGAGGCAGAGGAACGCATCCCGCGTGCTTTGCACGCGCAGGACCCGCCCCCCGCTCTCCAGAACGACGGCCTCGGACCACAGCCTGTCTGTCGCAAAGAGCGTCATCGTGCATTCTCCCTGTCCAGCTTTTCAGTCGGAAGATCGACGAGGCTGACGATGCCGACCACGCGCCGGTCGCCGTTGGCCACCACCAGCCGGCGCACGCTGAACTCGCGCATGCGGGCGGCGACGGCCGCCGTGTCGTCGTCCTCGTTACACAGTTCCGGTGACACGGTCATGAACTCGGCGACGGCGGTGGAGGTGGAAAGCCCGCGGGCGAGCACCGATACGACGATGTCCCGGTCGGTGACGATGCCGACGATGGCACCCACGCCCGGCACCTCGACCGGCAGCGCGCCCACCTTGGTCTCCAGCATCAGCCGGGCGGCCGACTGGGCGGTGTCGCTGGGGGAGATCGTCACGATCTGGGCGGACATCACGTCCTTGACGCGCATCGACCCGCCCTCGTCACAGCCGTCCGTTGATCAGGCTGCGGCCGTTCGGGGCAGCCGGCACGGCCACGTCCTCATGCTCGGGCCGGTGCAGCGGCAGGTCCACCTGATGAGGCACCACCACCTGCGGTTCCCAGGAATTGCGGCGCTTGCGGGCACCGTGCGGGTCGGTTTCCGGGGTTGCGGGTTTGCGGGCGAGCGGCTTCTTCTTCTGGTTCTGGCGCACGTTGACCTCCTGCGGATTGGCGTCCTCTTTTCGCCAAACGCAGGTGAGCGGCCTTGGTTCCCGAGAATCGGAGAGCACGACCGGGAACCCGAAGGCCCGCCGCACATTCTCCACTCAGCCGGATCGGCGCCCAAAGAATGGAGATGTCCATGCTGTTTGCAGGAAAGGTCGCTCTCGTGACGGGCGCCGGATCGGGGATCGGCAAGGCGACGGCGCTGGCCTTCGCCCGTCATGGCGCAAGCGTCGGGGTCCTCAGCCGCACCGGCGAGGAAGTGGAGGCCGTGGTGCGCGAAATCCGCACGCAGGGCGGGGCCGCCGTCCCGCTCGTCGCGGACGTGGCGGAGGAGGTCTCCATGCGGTCCGCGGTGGAACGGCTCATCGATACCTTCGGCGGCCTCGACGTCGTCGTCGCCAATGCCGGCATCAACGGCGTCTGGGCGCCGATCGACGATCTTGCGCCGGCCGAGTGGGACCAGACGATCGCGGTCAACCTGCGCGGCACCTATCTCACGCTGCATCTGGCGGTGCCCTATCTGCGCAAGGCCGGCGAGGGAGCCATCGTCATTGTCTCCTCGATCAACGGAACGCGTACCTTCACCACGCCGGGCGCGACGGCCTATGCGGCGGCCAAGGCGGGGCAGGTCGCGATGACGCAACAGCTCGCGCTCGAACTCGGCAAGGCCGGCATCCGCGTCAACGCGGTCTGCCCGGGCGCCATCAAAACCGATATCGAGGAGAACACGGAGCAACGCGGCGCCAACGAGGCCGGCATTCCCGTCGTCTGGCCGGAGGGCGATATCCCCGTCAGCCACGGCAAGCCGGGAACGGCCGACGAGGTGGCCGACGCGATCCTCTTCCTGTCCTCCTCCAAGGCGCGGCACATCACCGGCGTGCCGCTGTGGATCGACGGCGGGCAGGGCCTGCTACGGTGAGGGCTTTCCTCTGGCGCCGTCCCCTCCCGCTGTGACAAGGTGCGGGCAACGGCAGAGGAGATCACCATGGCGAACCACCTTTTCGACGCGATCCGGGCTGCGGCGGCGCGGAAGGCCGTCTTCATCGAGACGGCGGAGGGGCGGCGCTGGACCTATGGCGACATGCTGGAGTTTTCCGGCCGCCTTGCGGGCGCGCTGCAGGAGCTCGGCGTTACGCCCGGCGACCGGGTGGCCGTACAGGTGAAAAAGAGCCCGGAAGCCCTGATGCTCTATCTCGCCTGCCTTCGCGCCGGGGCCGTCTACCTGCCGCTCAACACGGCCTATACGCTTGCTGAACTCGACTATTTCATCGGCGATGCCGAGCCGCGGCTCGTCGTCGTCACTCCGAAGGCGGCGGAGGGCGTACGCGCTGTTGCCGGCAAGTACGGCGCCCATGTCGAGACCCTCGACGAGGTCGGCGGCGGATCACTTCTCGTGCAGGCGGCGGATGCGGGCGCCGATTTCCCCGATGCCGCGCGCGGGGCCGACGACCTTGCCGCCATCCTCTACACGTCCGGCACGACAGGCCGCTCCAAGGGAGCGATGCTGACGCATGATAACCTCCTCTCCAATGCCGTGACGCTGCGCGACTATTGGCGTTTCACCAGTGCCGACCGGCTGATCCACGCGCTGCCGATCTTCCACACGCACGGCCTTTTCGTCGCCTCCAACGTCACGCTGCTGGCCGGCGCCTCGATGTATCTCCTGCCGAAGTTCGACGCCGGCGAAGTGTTGCGGCTCATGGAGAGCGCCAGCGTGATGATGGGCGTTCCGACCTTCTATGTCCGCCTTCTCCAGCATCCGGGGCTGACGCGGACGGCGACCGAGGGAATGCGGCTCTTCGTCTCCGGTTCGGCGCCGCTGCTTGCCGAGACCCACCGCAGTTTTGCCGAGCGGACCGGCCACGCCATCCTCGAACGCTATGGCATGACGGAGACCAACATGAACACCTCCAACCCCTATGACGGCGAGCGGATCGCCGGGACGGTGGGCTTTCCGCTGCCGGGCGTGTCGCTGCGCGTGAGCGAGCCGGAGACCGGCAGGCCGGTGCCGGACGGCGAGACGGGCATGATCGAGGTGAAGGGGCCGAACGTCTTTGCGGGTTACTGGCGCATGCCGGAGAAGACCGCCGCAGAATTCCGCGCGGACGGCTTCTTCATCACCGGCGACCTCGGCAAGATCGATGCGCGCGGCTATGTGCACATCGTCGGGCGCGGCAAGGATCTCGTGATCTCCGGCGGCTACAACATCTATCCCAAGGAAGTGGAAAGCGAGATCGACGCCATGGCGGGCGTCGTCGAGAGCGCGGTCATCGGCCTGCCGCATCCCGATTTCGGCGAGGGCGTCACGGCCGTCGTGGTGCGCGAGAAGGGCTCGGCCCTCGACGAGGCGGCGGTGCTCGACGGGCTCAGGGAGCGGCTCGCGCGCTACAAGCAGCCCAAGCGCGTGCTCTTTATCGACGACCTGCCGCGCAACACCATGGGCAAGGTGCAGAAGAACGTGCTGCGCGAG
>CBIMFD010000051.1:0-16383 GCA_966243085.1 uncultured Shinella sp. | reverse complement strand
ACATATCCCTTCGCCCCGCTTGCGGGGAGAAGGTCGCGGCAGCGGGATGAGGGGCCGTTGTCGCACGGCCCACCCGATCAGACGAACTGGCTGAGCCCCGGCACCGAGGCGACGACCTCGTCGACCACGTCGGGTCCGGCATGTTCGCGGGCGACGGCCATGGTTTCCTTGGCAAGGCCGGTGATTTCGCCCATGCCGAGGCCTTCGCTCATGAGCTGCTGGCCGAGCGCCATCACGCCGCCGCCGCCGATGGCGTTCATCAGCCCGCCGAGAAGGCCGCCGCCCGCCCCTTCGCCGTTGTACTGGGCGACGAGGTCGGAGGCGCCCGGAATGGCCTCGATCATCCTGGCGACCGGGCCGTCGGCGGCTTCCCGCTGCAGGAAGCCGAGCATCATGCCGATGGCCTTTTCGGCGAGTGCCGGCTCGATGCCGACGGCGTCGGCAACGCGGGTGACGAGATCGTTCATGCAAAATCCTCCGAACGAATTGACGTTAACGTCAAGGTAAATGAAATCCCGGGCAAACTCAAGCGGGCGCGGCGCGCGGGCGGCCCGTTCCGCAAGGCCCTGAAAGCGTGTTGTTTGCCCGCCGGACTATCCTTATAAACTGCGTGAGACGATTCAATGAAAACATGCCGGAGCGACGACCGGCCGCGAATCGCACGATACCGGCAGCCAAGGAGTTTCAAGGTGGCGGATTCCCTTCTTCAGGACGGAAAGCTCTATATCGGCACGAGCCGCAAGCCGGACGACACGAACAACAAGCCCGAGTATCTCGAGCTGAAGTTCGGCAACCGGCACGGCCTCGTCACGGGCGCGACCGGCACCGGCAAGACGGTGACGCTGCAGATCCTCGCCGAAGGGTTCTCCAATGCCGGCGTGCCGGTGTTCTGCGCCGACGTGAAGGGCGACCTTTCCGGCATCGGCGCGATCGGCGAGGCGAAGGATTTCCTCCAGAAGCGCGCCGACCAGATCGGCCTCGCCCCTTACGAGTTCCAGCAGTTCCCGGTCATCTTCTGGGACCTCTACGGCGAGAAGGGCCACCGGGTGCGCACCACCATCTCGGAGATGGGCCCGCTCCTCCTCTCGCGCCTGATGAACGCGACCGACGCGCAGGAAGGCGTCATCAACATCGCCTTCAAGATCGCCGACGAGGGCGGCCTGCCGCTGCTCGACCTCAAGGATTTCCAGGCGCTGCTCAACTATATGGGCGAGAACGCCGCCGCGCTCTCCAGCCAGTTCGGCTTCATCTCCAAGGCCTCCGTCGGCTCCATCCAGCGCGAGCTCCTGATCCTCGAGCAGCAGGGCGCCGAACAGTTCTTCGGCGAGCCGGCGCTGAAGATCTCCGACATCATGCGCACCACGAACGACGGGCGCGGGGCGATCTCGGTGCTCGCCGCCGACAAGCTGATGATGAACCCGCGCCTCTACGGCACCTTCCTGCTCTGGATGCTCTCCGAACTCTTCGAGGTGCTGCCGGAAGTGGGCGATCCCGATAAGCCGAAGCTCGTCTTCTTCTTCGACGAGGCGCATCTGCTCTTCAACGAGGCGCCGAAGGTGCTGGTCGAGCGCGTCGAGCAGGTCGTCCGCCTCATCCGCTCCAAGGGCGTCGGCGTCTATTTCGTCACGCAGAACCCGCTCGACGTGCCGGAGACGGTGCTGGCCCAGCTCGGCAACCGCGTGCAGCACGCGCTTCGCGCCTATACGCCGCGCGAGCAGAAGGCGGTGAAGACGGCGGCCGATACCTTCCGCCCCAACCCGGATTTCGACTGCGCCACGGTCATCACCCAGCTCGGCACGGGCGAGGCGCTGGTCTCCACGCTCGAGGGCAAGGGCTCGCCCTCCATGGTCGAGCGCACGCTGATCCGCCCGCCGTCCTCGCGCCTTGGCCCGGTCACGGACGCCGAGCGCAAGGAGATCATGGGCGTCAGCCCCGTCGCCGACCTCTATGACGAGGATATCGACCGGGAATCGGCCTACGAGATCCTGGTCGCTCGCGCCAAAAAGGCGGCGGAAGCCGCCGCCGCGCAGGAAGAGGCCGAGCAGGAGGCGGACCGGCAATCGTCCGGCGGCAGCCGCTGGACCTTGCCCGGCTTCGGCGACGACGAGCCCGCATCGCCCTCCGCCCCGAAGCGCAAGGCCCGTTCCGGCTATCAGCGCGAGACGATCGCCGAAGCCGCGATGAAGTCCGTCGCCCGCACCGTCGCCTCCTCCCTCGGCCGCGCCCTGGTGCGCGGTATCCTCGGAAGTTTGCGGCGGTAGAAGCCCCTCTCTGCCTGCCGGCATCTCGTCCACAAAGGGGGAGAAAGGCTGGCAGCCTGCTTTTCCCTCAATTCTTGAATGCCGGGAGTGCCGCGCGTTAAGTCCCTCCCCCTTGTGGGGAGGGATTTAGGGAGGGGTCTTCACGCCGCCTTACGCCTTCACCGCGACGATGAACAGCCGCGGGAAGCGGAGCAGCCGCCGTCCGTCGGCCATCGGCGGATAGGCGGCGGCGATGCGGCGTTCATAGTCGACGGTAAAGCCGTCGCGCTCGCCGGCCGGGATGCGGTCGAGATAGGGCCGCAGCCCGGTGCCCTTGACCCATTCGACGATGGCGCCGGCATCGGCCATCGGGTGGTTGTAGGACGTGTGCCAGACGTCGACGCGTGCCGCCTTCGGCCCGAGCGCATCGAAATAGGCGGCGGGGGCGGGAAGGGGCTTGCGCCGCGGCGTTCCGTCCGCGAAGGCGCCGCGCCAGGGGCCGGCGAGGGCGCTTTCCTCCATCAGCAGATGCGAGGGTTCTTCGAGATTGTCCGGCATCTGCACGGCGAGCACGCCGCCAGGGCGAAGCCCGTCCATCAGCCGTTCGAGCAGCGCCACATGGTCCGGCAGCCACTGGAAGACGGCATTGGCGTAGAGCAGGGCGGCGGGCTCCGGCGGGATCCAGCGGGCAAGGTCGCATTCGACGAAATCCACGCCCGGCAGGCGCGCGCGGGCCGCGCGCAGCATGTCGGCCGCGCTGTCGACGCCGCGCACGCCCCGGCCGGGAAAGCGCCCGACCAGCAGCTCCGTCGAATTGCCCGGCCCGCAGCCGAGGTCGTAGACCGTGCCGGCCACGAGATCGTCCGGCACCTGGGCGAGGAGGTCGCGGGCCGGCCGGGTGCGTTCGTCCTCGAATTTCAGATATTGCGCGGCGGACCAGGCCATTCACAGACTCTCCAGCGAGGGCAGGATCAGCGCCGGCCCGAGATCGGAATATTCATCCGGCATGTTGCCGCGGTTGATCCAGACGGTGCGGAAGCCGAACTTCGTCGCGCCCGCCACGTCCCAGCGGTTGGAGGACTGGAAGGAGACGGCGTTCGGATAGAGCCGGTAGCTCGTCGTCACCAGGTCGTAGACGGCGGGAGCGGTCTTGTAGGTCTTCAGCGCGTCGACGGAGAAGATGTCGTCGATGACAGTGTCGAGCGCGGCGTTCTTCACCGCCGAGGCGAGCATGGCGGGCGAGCCGTTGGAGAGGATCGCGACATGCGCGCCGCGGCTCTTCAGCGCCTTCAGCACGGCCGGCACCTCCGGGTAGCAGTCGAGCTCCCAATAGGCGTCGAGCAGTTTTTGCCTCAGCGCCGGATCGACGCCGCCGACATGCCGGAACGTATAGTCGAGCGCCTGCTCGGTAAGCTGCCAGAAATCCGCATAGGCCCCCATCAGCGCCCGCGTCCAGGAATATTCGAGCTGCTTGGCGCGCCACATCTCGGAGAAGATCTGGTAGTTCGGCCCCACATCCCCCGCATGGCGGCGCACGGCCGCATGCACGTCGAACAGCGTGCCGTAGGCGTCGAAGACATAGGCGGCATGGGACATGGCGGGGGTATTCTCCTCTGGTGGCGCCCGCGATTGGCGGGTATCGGCGCGGGAATGTCAATCGGGTAGGGCGTGTGGTTCAAGACCCCTCCCTAAATCCCTCCCCACAAGGGGGAGGGACTTAACATGCGGCACCCTCGGCGTGAAAAGCGGAGGGAGGAGTAGGCCTCTAGCGTTCTCCCCCCTTGTGGGGGAGATGCCGGCAGGCAGAGAGGGCCTTCCTCAAAACCGCGTAATCACGCTGATCCCCAGATCCGTCGCCCGATCCATCGCCATCAGCGCCGGCACGGCCTCTTCCAGCCCGATGTGCCGGCCGATCAGCTTCTGCGGCGCGAGCCTGCCGCTCTCCATCATCGCGAGCATCGCGTCGTAGCGCCAGGCCTGCATGCCGTGGCTGCCGTAGATCTCCAGCTCGTGGCCGATGACCTGCGCCATGGGGATTTGCGGCGTCGCATGGTCGGCCAGCATCAGCCCGACCTGCACATGCCGCCCGCGCCGGCGCAGGTTCCTGATCGAGTTGAAGCAGGTGGCCGGCGAGCCGAGCGCATCGATGGAGGCATGCGCCCCGCCGCCGGTGGTTTCGCGCACGGCCTCGGCGACATCCGCCACGGCGCGCGCATCGACGGTCGCGACGGCTCCCATCTTCCGCGCGAAATCCAGCTTTTCCGCCGAAATGTCGATGGCAATGGGATTGGCGCCGAGCGCGGCGGCGATCATGATGGCCGAAAGGCCGACGCCGCCGCAGCCGTGCACCGCCACCCATTCCCCGCCCGTCACCCGCCCCTGATCGACCACCGCGCGGAAGGCCGTGGCGAAGCGGCAGCCGAGGCTGGCGGCGGTGGGAAAATCGATCGCCTCGGGCAGATGCACGAGATTGTGATCGGCATGGTCGATGGCGACATATTCGGCGAACGAGCCCCAATGGGTGAAGCCCGGCTGGAACTGCGCCTCGCAGACCTGTTGGTTGCCCGAGCGGCACTCGCCGCAATGGCCGCAGCCCGAAACGAAAGGCACCGTCACCCGCTCGCCCTCGTAAAAGCGCCGCACCGCCTTGCCCTTCGCCACCACGCGGCCGGCAAGCTCGTGCCCCGGCACATGCGGCAGCTTGATATCCGGGTCGTGGCCCATCCAGCCGTGCCAGTCGCTGCGGCAGAGCCCCGTCGCCTCCACCTCGATGACGACGCCGTCCTCGCCCGGCGTCGGGTCGGGCAGGGTCCGGATTTCCGGCACCGCCTCGAAGGCTTCGTAATACATTGCACGCATGCCGGCCTCCCTCTGCCCTTCTATCGCACGGCGGATGGAAGGCCGCCAGAACACCATTCATGATAAGACCTGATGCACCCATTCAACATCTTGAATGGACAAGCCGGCCCTGCTGGCGGAAGGCATTTGCCAACGGACCGGCGCGCCGGCCCGGCCTTGATGGAAAGGAGTTTCAAGATGCCAGTCGATACCGCACCGCTTTCCGCGACCTGGACCTTCGTGGACGGCGAATGGATTTCGGGCAATCCGCCGCTCATCGGCCCTACCTCCCATGCCATGTGGCTCGGCTCGACCGTGTTCGACGGCGGGCGCTGGTTCGACGGCATTTCGCCCGACCTCGACCTTCATTGCCAGCGCGTCAACCGCTCCGCCGAGGCGCTCGGCCTCAAGGCGACGATGGCGGCCGAGGCGATCGAGGCGCTCGCCTGGGAGGGCGTGAAGAAATTCGACGGCAGGACGGCGATCTACATCAAGCCGATGTACTGGGCCGAGCACGGCTCGTTCGGCGTCGTCGCGCCGGACCCGGAATCGACCCGCTTCGCGCTCTGCCTCTTCGAGGCCTCGATGGGCGATGCCAAGGCCGGCTCCTCGCTCACCGTCTCGCCGTTCCGCCGGCCCACGGTGGAATGCATGCCGACGGATGCCAAGGCCGGCTGCCTCTATCCCAACAATGCGCGGATGCTCGTGGAAGCCCGCAGGCGCGGCTTCGACAACGCGCTGGTGCGCGACATGCTGGGCAACGTCGCCGAGACCGCCTCGTCCAACGTCTTCATGGTGAAGGACGGCGTCGTCTTCACGCCCGCCGCCAACCGCACCTTCCTTGCCGGCATCACCCGCAGCCGCGTCATCGGCCTCCTGCGCGTGGCCGGCTTCGAGGTGGTCGAGACGACGCTGACGGTCGCCGATTTCACGGCCGCCGAGGAAATCTTCACCACCGGTAACTATTCCAAGGTCGTCCCCGTCACCCGACTCGAAGACCGCGATCTTCAAGCCGGCCCCGTCGCCGCCAAGGCGCGGGACCTCTATTTCGACTGGGCGCATTCCGGCGGGGATGCGTAAAGACCCTCTCTGCCTGCCGGCATCTCCCCCACAAGGGGGGAGAAAGGCTGGAAGCCCGCTTTTCCCGCAATTCTTGAATGCCGGGCGTGCCGCACGTTAAGTCCCTCCCCCTTGTGGGGAGGGATTTAGGGAGGGGTCTTTCACCCCATCACCGCGCCGGCACCGCCTTCAGATAAGCCGCGATCGCCTCGCGGTCCTCCTTCGGCAGGCGTGCCATGTTCTTCTGCACGGCGACCATCGCGCCGCCGACGCTGTCGAAGTCCGGCGTGAAGCCGGTTTCGAGATAGCCGGCGATATCGCCCGCGCTCCAGTCTCCGAACTTGCCCTCGACCGGCGTGATATTCGGAACGCGGCCTTCGCCTTCGGGGTTCGGCCCGCCGGCGAGCCATTCGTCCGTCTTCAGCCCGCCCAGCATGTCGCGCGGCGTGTGGCATTCGCCGCAATGGCCGGGGCCTTCCACCAGATACTGGCCGTGCTTCACGGTCTCGGCGGCATTGGCGAGCGTCACGCGCGGCGCCTCGTTGAGGTAGCGGAACTTCCAGCCGCCGAGCAGCAGGCGGACATTGAAGGGGAAGGGCAGGTCATGCCCCGGCGGCACGTTGGCGCTTTTGGGCAGCGTCTTCAGGTAGCCGTAGAGATCGGCGATGTCCTTGACCGTCATGCGCGCATAGGAGGCATAGGGGAAGGAGGGGTAGAGATGCTCGCCGTTCCGCCCCGTGCCACGCTTCATCGCATCGCCGAACTCCGCGAGCGTCCAGGCGCCGATCCCCGCCGTCTCGTCCGGCGAGATGTTGGGTGCATGAAAGGTGCCGAAGGGGCTTTTCAGCGGGAGGCCGCCGGCAAGCACCAGCCGCTCTCCGTCGGCTGCGCCCGGCGCTGCGTGACAGCTCGTGCAGCCGCCGACATTGAAGATGCGCTCGCCGTTGGCAAGGTCCGGTTCGCCGGCCGAAGCCCAGGTCTCTGCGGAAAGGCGCTGCGGCGCGGTGATGAAATAAAACGCCCCCGCGCCCGCCGCCGCGATGAGGACGATGCCGCCGAGGAATTTGCGAAGTGCCATGCGGGTCCCTTGTGACGCATCGGAACGGAAAGACGCCGGCCCGGCGGGAAAGCCGGGACGGCGCGCCTGTTCGGGAAGGCCGCTCTACCGCCTATTTCTTGATGCGGTAGAGCTCATGACAGCCGCCGCAATTGGCGCCGAGCGTCTTCAGGGTGGCCCCGACCGCCGCCTGATCCGCCGGAAGCTGCGCAAGGGCGGCCTCTGCATCCGCGCCGAATTTTGCAGCGCGCGCCTTGAAGTCGTCCTTGGCTTCCCAGATCTTCGGGCTCGCCTCGGTGTCGTGGCCGGTCTCGGAGCCGGCAGGGAACTGGTCCGGGAAGGTCTTGGCCACCTCCACCATGGTGGCGAGCGATGCCTTGACGATCTCCGCGTCGTAGGGCTTTTCGCCCTTCGCGATGCCGGCAAGCGCTCCCGTGGCGCCCCCGACCTTCTTCATCATGCCCTGACGAACGACCTGCGGCTCGTCCGCCGCGGCAACGACGCCCGCGCCGACGACTGCAAGCACGGCCACGGCCGCCAAAGTCCTGAACTTCATCGAGTTCTCCCGATTGCTGGCGGCCGCTTCACGCGCCGCCGGTTTACGATGCGGCCGCATGATTGCATTTTGAACGAATCCGGACAGTAAAATCTTTTTGATGCCGAGGGCGGGAACCTGCTTGCCGAGGGGCAGCGCGCCTTCACGGTTTGTTTATAGCTATGGGTGCACATCCTGAAGGTGCTCTCTCGGATGGTGCCCGGCATGGATCGCAACTCGTCCATCTCCCGTTTTCTGGAAACGGCATGGTCCGGCATCCGGCAGATGGCGCCTTTCCATGTCTTCGTGCTCATCCATGCGGTATTCGTTGCGGCTATCGTTGCCTGGAACGCCGATTTCACGCTTGCCGCCTATCGCCAGTATGTCATGCAGTTCGGGCCGGTCTATTTCCTCGGACTGCCGGCGGTCCTCTTCCTCGGCAAGGCGGCCCGCGGTATTTTCAGGAATCCGGGGGCGCCGCTGGCCTGGATGCGGCTGCCGGCACCGACCCTGCTTGGCCATCTGGCAAGTGCGGCCGCTATCTTCTGCACCCTTATCCTCTTCATGGGATCGTTCACGACCTTCAAGACGGTGATGCCTGCCCTCAGGGGTGGCTTCCAGCTCGACCGCGCGCAGGCCGACCTGGATGCCCTTCTTCTCGGCGGCGTCGATCCGGGGCCGCGGCTCATGGCGCTGCTGGGGCATTCGGATGTCCTGCGCGTCCTGGAATGGAACTATTCCGTCGCCTGGACTGCCTTCGCCTTCATCCCCATCTTCTTTGTCGCCCTGCAGGCGCGGGGTGCCGTCCGCCTGCGCTATTGCCTTAGCTTCGTTCTTGTCTGGACGGTTCTCGGCAATCTCCTCGCCTGTCTGTTCCTGTCCGCCGGCCCCGCCTTCTATGGATACGTCACCGGCGACACAGGACGCTTTGCGGCGCAATTGCGCGTGCTCGACAACAGCGTCGTGTCGATGTTCCAGGCCTATTTGTGGCAAAACCATCTTCGGGGTGTCGTCGGACTGGGAACAGGCATCTCCGCCTTCCCGAGCGTCCATGTCGGCGTCACGATGATGAACGCGCTCTTCCTGCGGGAAATCAGCCGCACGGCTGGCCTCCTCGGATTTGCCTATGTCGCCGTCATCCTCGCCAGTTCGACATTGCTGGGCTGGCACTACCTGGTCGACGGCTATGTCTCGATTATCGTGGTTCTGCTCCTGCATGTCGTCGTGAAACGCCTGTTCGCAGCCAGGGGCGCGGCCGGAAACAGCTTCAAGCCGTCCCCCAGCCCCGCCACACCGTAAACGCCGCGATCGCGATCAGCAGAATGCCGGCGGTCCGGCCGACGAAGCGGGTGGCGGCGGGGCTGCCCAAGAGGGCGGAGCGGCTGCGGCTGGCGGCGAGCGCGAGGCCGCCGTAGACGGCAAGCTGCGTTGCCCAGATCACCAGCACCATCACCGCCGCCTGCCGCCAGACCGGACCGAATTCCGGCCGCAGGAATTGCGGGAAGACGGCGAGCATGAAGAGATAGGCCTTGGGGTTCATGAGGCTCGTCAGCGCGCCTTGGCGGAAGCGGGTGAGGAGGCCACGCCGGTCGAGCCCGTCCACCGCCTCGATCACGATGGAACTGCGGAAGAGCTGCCAGCCGATATAGGCGACATAGGCCGCGCCCGCGACCAGCAGCGCGTCGAAGAGTTTCGGCGCGAAATGCAGGAGCACGCCGACGCCGAGCGCGGCGTAGAGCGTGTGGACGAGCCCGCCCGCCATGATGCCGAGGGTCGCCGAGAGCCCGGCCTTCCGTCCGCCCGAAAGCGAGCTGGCCAGAACGAAGACCATGTCCATGCCCGGCACGACGATGATGCCGGCGACGAGCAGGAAGAAGAGCCAAAGATTTTCGCTGTAGGTCATGTCAGTTGTCCGTTGCCGGGCCCCGCGCGAAGGGCCTATGATGCGTTCAGTTTCAAGCGCTTGGGGCGTGCTATAGCGAAGGACAACTGACAGGGATGTGTCAGTTGTGATGGGGGACATGCGCAAGGCATCGCGGCTTTTCGAGATCATCCAGATCCTGCGGCTTGCCCGCCACCCGATAACGGCGGCCGAGATCGCCTTGCGGCTGGAGGTGACGGTGCGCTCGATCTACCGCGACATCGCGGCTCTCCAGGCCATGCGCGTGCCGGTCGAGGGCGAGCGCGGCATCGGCTATATCCTGCGGCCCGGCTTCGACCTGCCGCCGCTGATGTTCTCCATCGAGGAGACGGAGGCGGTGGTGCTCGCCCTGGCGCTGCTGGAGCGCACAGGGGATGCCGAACTCAAGGCCGCCGCCCGCCGCGTCGGCGAGAAGATTGCCGGCGCCGTGCCGCCGCCGCTGCGCCAGACGCTTTCGGCCCGCGCGCTGCATGCCTGGGGCTCGGCGCCACGCCAGCCGGAGGGCATCGACCTTGCGGGCGTGCGCCGGGCGATCCGCGACGAGGAGACGCTGTCGATCCGCTACCGCGACGAACAGGCCCGCGCCACCGAGCGCACCATCCGCCCCATCGCCCTGATCTATTATTCGGAAAACGCCAATATCGTCGCCTGGTGCGAGCTGCGCCAGGCGCTCCGCAACTTCCGCGCCGACCGCGTGGAGACCTGCGAGGCGACCGGCGGCCATTTCCGCGGCGAGGGCGACGGGTTGCGGCAATTATGGATTTCGGGGTGGGCGGAGAGGCCCTAGCGCGGCCAGCCGCCTGCCGGCCAGTCGCGCGCCGTATGGACCACCCGCAGAATGAAGACGGTCTCGCGCCCGTTCGCCATATCGAGGCGATAGGCAATGACATAGGGAAGGCCGCTCACGGATTTCTCATAGGTTCCGCCGACCCGGCCGGGTCGGCCAACCGCGCGTTCGCCGAGGAGGAGAGCGGCAGCGCCGATCCGGTCAACGATCGAGCGCGCGGTGCCTGGATCATCGCGGGCGATGTGGCGAACCTGTTCCCTCAGGTCGTCCAGTGCCGAGCGGGACCACCGGACGGGCCGCTTCACGGCTTGGCCGCGTCGATGGCGGCGGCGAGCTCGGCCATGGCCTCGTCATGCGGGACCGTCCGTCCCTTCGCCACGTCGTCAAGGCCGCGGCTGACGGCCTCGACGATGGCAAGCTCCCGCGCGACATAGTCCGAAACGGCCTCCGCCGCGAGAAAGGAGCGGCTGCGGCGCGTGTCGGCGGCAAGCCTGTCCAGTTTTTCTTTGAGGTCCGTGCTGACCCGGATCGTCATCGTGGTGCTGCTCATGGTGGCCTCGTGTGTCTTTGTGTACATGTTAGCACAGTAGGCGAGGGAGCAACAGGCAGTTACTGGCAGACCAAAGAAAAACCCCGGCCGTTGTCGGCCGGGGTTCCGTAAAGTGGTAAACCCGCGAAAAATTACTTCGTGGCAGCTTCGTAGCGTTCCAGGACGTAGTCCCAGTTGATCAGGCTGTCGACGAAGGCTTCGAGGTATTTCGGGCGGGCGTTGCGGTAGTCGATATAGTAGGAGTGCTCCCACACGTCGACACCGAGGATCGGCTGAGCGCCGTGGACCAGCGGGTTCTCGCCGTTCGGGGTCTTGGAGATGGCGAGCTTGCCGTCCTTGACGGAGAGCCAGGCCCAGCCGGAACCGAACTGCGTGGTGCCGGCGGCGACGAAATCGGCCTTGAACTTGTCATAGCCGCCGAGGTCGCTGTCGATGGCCTTCTGGAGCGCGCCCGGCAGGCTCTTGCCGCCGCCGCCCTTCTTCATCCACTTCCAGAAGTGGACGTGATTGTAGTGCTGGCCGGCATTGTTGAAGAGGCCCTGGTTGGTGCCATAGGACTTCTTGACGATCTCTTCGAGGGAGAGGTTCGCAAGGCCGGCTTCCTCCGCCAGCTTGTTGCCGTTGTCGACATAAGCCTTGTGGTGCTTGTCGTGGTGATATTCGAGCGTTTCGCGCGACATGAAGGGCGCGAGCGCATCGTAATCATAGGGAAGCGGCGGAAGTTCGAAAGCCATCGTGATGTCTCCTCTTGGCGACGGGATTTTATGAATGAAATCCGTGATCGGAACATAGGAGCGGCAACCGGAAGAGGCAACCGCCCGGCTTCCAAATTTTCCTGGCAGACGACAAAATCATTCCCGTTTCCCCTGTCAGATCAAGGGCGGGCGGAACGGATCCGATTCGGAACATTCCGCTTGAAGTCCATGCAACACGGAGCCTGCCCATGCGCGTCCTTCCCCTTGCCGTCCTTTCCCTTAGCCTTGCCGCGCCGGCGGCGCATGCCTCCTCGCCGGATGCCTGGGAGGCGTTTCGCGCCGACGTGGAGAAGAGCTGCCTTGCAAGCCTGCCCGAGGCGCTGGGAACGCCCACCGTCTTCGTCGAGCCGACCGGAACCGAATCTTTCGGCATCGCCGCCGTCGAGGGCCTGTCGCCGGAGGCCAAGAGCCAGATCACCTATGTCTGCATCTATGACAAAAAGAAGAAGACGGTAGAGGTCTCCCCGCCGATCGCCGCCGAGTTCCTGCATGTGGTGCGGGAAACCGAGCGCGCGGCGGCCGCCGCAAAGCGCGCCGAGACAGGCGACGACAGGACGGTCGACGATGCCGGGGAAGAATAGGGGAGAGGCCCCTCGGCCGGTCAGCCGAGGGCCTGCACGTAGCGCATGCCGGTGACCGGGCCGGCGCGGAAATTCATCTGCTCATAGAAGCGGTGGGCGTTGAAATTGCCGGTCGCCGCGCTCACCGAGAGGTAGCCGCAGCCGGCGATGCGGGCATGTTCGCGGGCGCGGGAGACGAGGTGTTGGCCGATGCCGTTGCCGCGATGGCCCTCGCGCACGAAGATCTGGTGCAGTTCCATGCCGCGCAGGCCCTCGGCGGCGCGGTACATCGGCACGAGCAGGGCGTAGCCGATCAGCCGTCCGCCGGCTTCGGCCACCAGCGCGGTGATCCAGGGATGGGCGCCGAAGAGGTCGCGGTCGAGGTCGGCGGCCGTGAGCTTGGCGGTGTCGCCGTGGCATTCGGCATGCAGCGCGATCATGTCGAGGATCTGCTGCAGGTCGCCCTGCCGCGCGGCGCGGATGGTCAGCACCGGCGGGCGTTCGACGGGCAGGGGTTCGAGCTTGATGACGGTGTTTTGCATTTCGGGCTCCTTGGATTTTCTGCCATCAGGTGCCCTTAAAACAACAAAGCCGCCTGATGGCGGCTTGTTGACATGATCGAACAGCCGCTCCTATCGGAACAGCCAAAAATACGTCGCGGCGATGTGCGTGCTCTTGATCATGGACGCGATATTCTCCCTTTCGCGGCGATTGTCAATCGGGTTTGTTGCGGAAAAATGAAGGCCCCTCCCCAACCCCTCCCCACAAGGGGGAGGGACTTAACGCGCGGCACTGTCGATGCCCAAGATTGACGGAAACGCAAGCTGCCAGCCTTTCTCACCCCTTGTGGGGGAGATGCTGGCAGGCAGAGAGGGTCTTTTCCTCGAAAGGAAGAAAGCGGAGGCTGGTCAGGCCTCCGCTTCCTGCGTGCCGGCGGTGGATTGCCCTTCCATGGCGCTGGCATGTTGCGTCTCGCCGATGCCGAGGCGCTCCTTGATGGCGCGGCGGATCTCTTCCTCGATCGCCGCGCGCTCTTCCACCGGCATCTGCGCGAGGCTCTCCTCGGAGAGGCCCATTTTCTCCAGCAGTTCCTTGCGCAGCCGCTCCAGCGGCGTCATTTTGGCCAGGTCCATGAATTCGGAGAAAAGGTCGCCGCCTTCGAGCCCGGATTTCTCCAGCTTCGCCGTCGTCAGCCAGAGCGTATTGGCAAGGCCGGAGGGCATCGAGGCGCTGGGCTCGACCGTCGGGATGTTGCGTCCGGCCGAACTGCCGCCGCCGGCCGTGCCTGCGGAAAGGCTGTTGTCGGTCGTCGCCGTGCGCTGGCGGGCGAGCGCATAGGCGGAAAGCGTGCTGCCGTCGATCTTCATGAAAATGGCTCCCTGAAACTCTTCAGGGAACCATTAGCGGTTGCAGCTTTTGCGAGACTGGAATCCGGCCTTGCGGCCTACGGCAGCGTATAGGCGATGACGTAATCGCCGGGCTTGGTGCCGACCGAGCCATGGCCGCCCGCGACGATCAGCACATATTGCTTGTCGCCGACCGTATAGGTCATGGGCGTCGCCTGCCCGCCGGCCGGAAGGCGGCCCTCCCAGAGCTGGCGTCCGCTCGTCAGGTCATAGGCGCGGATAAAGTCGTCGACCGCCGCGCCGAGGAAGGCGACGCCCCCCTTGGTGATGATCGGCCCGCCGATGCCGGGCACGCCCACCTTGAAGGGCAGCGGCAGCGGCGTCATGTCGTAGACCGTGCCGTTCTTGTGCTTCCAGGCGATCTTGCCGGTCGTAAGGTCGGCGCCCGCGACATAGCCCCATGGCGGCGCCTGGCAGGGAATGCCGAGCGGGCCGAGGAAGGGCCCCATATAGACGCCGTAGGGCGCGCCGTCGTTGCGGTTGAGGCCCTGTTCGGAACCCTTTTCGTCCTGCCCCTTCGGCGGGATCTGGTCGCGCGGCACGAGGCGGGAGGTGAAGGCGAGATAGGTCGGCATGCCGAACATGACCTGCCGCTCGGGATCGACCGCGATCGAGCCCCAGTTGAACGTGCCGAAATTGCCGGGATAGACGAGCGTGCCTTCCAAAGAGGGTGGCGTGTAGCGGCCCTCGTATTTCAGCGACAGGAAGTCGATGCGGCACTTGAGCTGGTCGAACATGGTGATGCCCCACATGTTCTTTTCCGTCAGCGGCGGCGGCATGAAGGTGAGGTCGGAGACCGGCTGGGTCGGGGAAGTGAAGTCCTCCGGGATCGCTCCCGTCGGGGCCGGCACTTCCTTGACCGGGATGATCGGCTCGCCGGTGCGCCGGTCGAGCACGTAGATGTCGCCCTGCTTGGTCGGGCCGACGAGGGCGGGTATGGTGTTGCCGTCCCTCGTGATGTCGATCAGCACCGGCTGGGCCGGCACGTCCATGTCCCAGAGGTCGTGGTGGACCGTCTGGCGCACCCAGCGCACCGCGCCGGTCTCGATGTCGAGCGCGACGATGGAGGAGGAATATTTCTCCACATTCTCGCTGCGGCCCATGCCGAGCTGGTCCGGCACCTGGTTGCCGAGCGGGATATAGACGAGGCCGAGGGCGTCGTCATAGCTGAAGACCGACCAGGAGTTCGGCGAGTTGACCGTATAGACCTGACCTTCCGGCAGCGGCGTGGTGACGTCCGGATTGCCCGAATCCCAGTTCCAGATGAGGGCGCCGGAATTGACGTCGAAGGCGCGGATGACGCCCGACTGTTCCTTGGTCGAATAGTTGTCGTTCACCGCCCCGCCGATGATGATCTTGCCGTCGGTGATGACGGGCGGCGAAGTGGAATAGTAGTAGCCGGCCGGATTGTAGGGCATGCCCTTTTCGAGGTGCAGCATGCCGTTCTCGGCAAAGCTCGTGCAGACCTCGCCGGTCTCCGCGTCGAGCGCGATCAGCCGGGCGTCGGAGGTCGGCAGATAGACGCGCGTCGCGCAGGCCGTGCCGGCGGTCGCCGCCGGGTCCGCGTACCAGGTCACGCCGCGGCAGGTCTGGTGCTGGCGGTCCGGGTTCATGCCGGGATTGGATTCGTAGCGCCATTTCTCCTTGCCGCTCGCCGCGTCCAGCGCGATGGCGATGTTGTGCGGCGTGCACATGTAGAGCGTGTCGCCGATCTTCAGCGGCGTCACCTGATAGGTGGTCTCGCCGACGTCGTCGGGCCTCTTCACGTCGCCCGTCTGGTATTGCCAGGCGACTTGCAGGGTGGAGACGTTGTCCGTGTTGATCTGGTCGAGCGGCGAATAGCGCTGGCCGAAGGGCGTGCGGCCGTACTGGTGCCATTCGCCCGCCGGCACGTTGCCGCCGAGGGCAGGGGAGGCGTTGGCGATGTCCGTCGGCAGCGTGCCGGCAATATCGTGCGGGTCCTGCGTCATCGAATAGCCGGCGACGGCGACGGCGACGACGACCGCGACGGCGAGCGGCAGGGCCGAGGCCGCATAGGTCGCGCCGGTGGGGCTTGCAAAGCCGAGCGGCCGGCGGATCGCCGGCAGCATCAGCCACAGGCCGAGGAGCACGATGATGCCGCCGCGCGGGCCGAGCTGCCACCAGTCGAAGCCGGCCTCCCACACCGCCCAGGCGAGCGAGCCGAGGATGATCAGCGCATAGAGCCAGAGCGCGGCCGCCGACCGGCGGAACAGCAGCACGGCCGTGGCGAGGAAGGCGATGCCGGTGACGAGATAATAGGGACTGCCGCCAAGCGACAGCAGCCACCCGCCCCCGCCCGTCAGCACCAGTCCGATGAGGGCGATGAGGGCGGCGGTCAGCGTAAGCAACATGATGGTCTCCGTTGGTGATGCAGGCCGGGGAGCGGGCCGACATGACGTCCGGCTCAAGGAGGGACGGGAGGGAAATTAGGGCACAACCGTGACGCTTCAATGCCGGGATGCAAAGACCCTTCCCCAACCCCTCCCCACAAGGGGGAGGGACTTAACCCGCGGCACCCGCAGCGGGAAAATGGGACGGAAGAGCAAGCCGCCAGCCTTTCTCCCTCCTTGTGGGGGAAATGCCGGCAGGCAGAGAGGGCCTTCTCTTTCGCCCTCACGTCCCGCAGAACGTCGCGGTGATCTCCTCGCCCGGCT
>CBIMFD010000050.1:0-16419 GCA_966243085.1 uncultured Shinella sp. | reverse complement strand
AACTTCTTCATCCAGCCGACGCGGACCTCCTCCCCTCCCCCGGTGATCTCCAGGACATGGGCGGCGACGCCGGAGTTGCAGACGGCGTGGATTTCCATGGCGACGGCGTAGGAGAGCGTGCGCACGCGCTGCCGGCCGAGCGGATCGGCGGGCAGGAAACGCGCCTCGGGGCGCGTTTCCGCAAGATATTCGATGATCGCCAGGGACTGCGTCAGCATATGGCCGTCCATCAGGAGCGCCGGCACGAGGCCCTGCGGATTGCGGGCGCGGTGCTCCGGCGTGCGCTGTTCTCCGGCGAGAAGGTCGACCGCCTCACGCGTATAGGAAAGGCCGAGGCTTTCGAGCGCGATGCGCACGCGATAGCTCGCGGAGGAGCGCCAGTAGTCGAAGAGCACGATGTCGCCGCTCATCGTTCAGTCCTTCTCGTGGCGCTGCACGGTCTGCTCGATCGCGCCGAAGATGGAGTGTCCGGCTCTGTCCTTCATCTCGATGCGCACAACATCGCCGAATTTCAGGAAGGGCGTTTTCGGCGCGCCGGTGGCGATGGTCTCGATGGTGCGTATCTCGGCGATGCAGGAATAGCCGGCCCCGCCGTCCGAAACCGGCTTGCCGGGCCCGCCGTCCAGCTTGTTGGAGACCGTGCCGGAGCCGATGATCGAGCCGGCGACGAGGGGACGGGTCTTTGCCGCATGGGCGACGAGCTGGCCGAAATCGAAGGTCATGTCGACGCCCGCATCGGCGCGCCCGAAGGGCTTGCCGTTGAGCGAGACAAGGAGAGGCAGATGCAGCTTGCCGCCGTCCCAGGCCTCTCCCAGTTCGTCCGGCGTCACCGCGACGGGCGAGAAGGCGGAGGAGGGTTTCGACTGGAAGAAGCCGAAGCCCTTGGCAAGCTCGCCCGGGATGAGACCGCGCAGCGAGACGTCGTTGACGAGCATGACGAGCTTGATCGCCGCGCGGGCCTCCTCCACGCTCGCGCCCATCGGCACGTCGTCGACGACGACGGCGACCTCGCCCTCCATGTCGATGCCGAAGGCCTCGTCGGCTGCCAGGATCGGATCGCGCGGCCCGAGAAAGCTGTCGGAACCGCCCTGGTACATCAGCGGGTCGGTCCAGAAGCTCTCCGGCATCTCGGCGTTGCGGGCCTTGCGGACGAGCTCGACGTGGTTGACATAGGCCGACCCGTCCGCCCATTGGTAGGCGCGCGGCAGGGGCGAGGCGGCGTCGTGCTCGTGGAAGCGGACCGTCGGCTGCGAGCCGGTCTCGAGCCCCTCGGCCACGCGCTCCAGCCGCGGGGCGACATGGGCCCAGTCGTCGAGTGCGGCCTGCAGCGTGCGGGCGATGTGCCCCACTTCCGAGCAGCGCGTCAGGTCGTGCGAGACGACGACCAGGCGGCCGTCGCGGGTGGAATCCTTCAGTGTCGCAAGTTTCATGCCCTACTCCCGATCTTGTTTCCGGGCGCGAGATGGTGTCATCTTCTGCCCGCCTGTCTCCACCCTCGTGCGAGGAAATCCCGCTTGAACCCAACGGTCCGAAATTCCCTGCTGGTCGTCGCCGGCTTTGTCGCCGTGACGGCCATCATCCTTTATACGATGGGTCAGCCGCTCATCTGCAAGTGCGGATATGTCAAACTCTGGCACGGCGTCGTCGTTTCCTCGGAAAATTCGCAGCATATCTCCGACTGGTACACGCCGAGCCACATCATCCACGGCATCCTGTTCTTCGGCCTCTTCTTCCTTCTCCTGCCGAGGGCGAGCGTCACGGTGCGCCTTGCGCTGGCGCTTGTCGTGGAATGCGGGTGGGAAATCCTCGAAAACACCGACATGGTCATCAACCGCTATCGCGAATCGACGATCTCGCTCGACTATTTCGGCGACAGTGTCATCAATTCCAGCGCGGATATCCTGGCGATGGTGATCGGCTTCTTCCTCGCCTCGCGCCTTCCCGTCTGGGCGAGCGTCGTGCTCATCGTCTTCTTCGAGGCGCTGACCACCTGGCTCATCCGCGACGGGTTGACGCTCAACATCCTGATGCTCGTCTGGCCCATGGAGGCGGTGAAGGCCTGGCAGGGCGGCTAGCTTCACTTGATGCCCGGCGTGCCGTCGAACTTGCGTTCCAGCCCGTCCCAGCATTCGAGATAGTTGTCCTGCAGCGTCTCCAGCTCGGCAGCGAATTTCGTGAGCTGCTGGGGAAAGCGCGTCTCGAACATGAAGGCCATGGTGTGGTCGAGCTTCACGGGCTTCAACTCGCCGTTGGAAGCCTTCTCGAAGCCCGGCGCATCCGGGCCGTGCGGCAGCATCATGTTGTGCAGGCTCATGCCGCCGGGCACGAAGCCCTCCTCCTTGGCGTCGTACTGGCCGTGGATCAGACCCATGAACTCGCTCATGATGTTGCGGTGATACCAGGGCGGGCGGAACGTGTGCTCGGCCACCAGCCAGCGCGGCGGGAAGATGACGAAATCGACATTGGCGGTACCCGCCTCCTCCGTCGGCGCCGTCAGCACCGTGAAGATCGATGGATCGGGATGGTCGAAGAGGATCGCGCCAACGGGCGAATAGGTGCGAAGATCGTATTTGAACGGCGCGTAATTGCCGTGCCAGGCGACGACGTCGAGCGGCGAATGGCCGATCTCCGTGACGTAGAACTTGCCACACCATTTGACGTGCACCCGGCAGGGCGTTTCCTTGTCCTCGTAGGCGGCGACGGGCGTCTTGAAGTCGCGCGGATTGGCAAGGCAGTTCGCGCCGATCGGCCCGCGGTCCGGCAGGGTGAACTTCGCGCCGTAGTTCTCGCAGATATAGCCGCGCCAGGTGTCTCCTTCGCCGATGCGCGAGACCTTGAACATCATGCCGCGCGGGATGAGGCAGATTTCCAGCGGCTCCACATCCATGATGCCCATTTCGGTGAAGACGCGGATGGCGCCCAGTTGCGGCACGACGAGCAACTCGCCGTCGGCGTTGAAGAAATAGTCGTCCACCATGTCGGCGTTGAACGTGTAGGCGTGCGCTGCCATGCCGACCTGGGTGAGGACGTCGCCCGCCGTCGTCATCGTGCGGATGCCTTCGAGGAGGTTGAGGTTTTCCCTCGGCGCCGGCAACGGGTTCCAGCGGAGCTGCCCGAGCGGCAGGGAATGATCATCGAGGCAGGGCGCGGTCTTCCAGTCGGGGTGGCTGGCATTCGAGAAGCGCCGCGTGTGGCGTACGCTCGGTCGGATGCGGTAGAGCCAGGAGCGTTCGTTCGTGCCGCGCGGAGCCGTGAAAGGCGAGCCGGAAAGCTGCTCGGCATAGAGGCCGTATTCGCATTTCTGCGGGCTGTTCTGGCCCTGCGGCAGGGCGCCGGGCAGGGATTCCGTCTCGAAATCGTTGCCGAAGCCCGGCATGTATTTGAGGCTGTTGGCGCTCTCCATCGCATGATCCGGCATGGCTTGCCCTCCTCTGCAAGGCTGTCTATCGTTAGATGGTTACAGGTGTAACTGTCGATTTTGTAACCATCAAGGCGGCCATGGACTTCCGGCTCGAGACCTTCCTGCCCTATCGGCTCAACCAGGCGGCCGAACGGGTCAGCCAGCGCTTTGCCGCGCAATACCGCACGCGCTACCGCATGACGCGGCCGGAATGGCGCACGCTCGCCGCGCTCGGCACCTATGGCCGCATGACGGCGACGGAGATCGGCGCCAATTCCAGCATGCACAAGACGAAGGTGTCCCGCGCGGTGCGGGCGCTGGAGGAAAAGCGATGGCTGAAGCGCAGCGGGAATGCGGACGACCGCCGCATCGAACATCTGGATCTGACCCCGGCCGGCAGGCGTATCTACGGCGAGATGATCGAGCTTGCCTGCGCCTATCAGGAGGAGCTTGCGCATCTGCTGGGCGAAAGCGGCCTTGCTCGGCTCGAGGCGGGCCTTGCCGCTGTCGAGTCCGGATTGTCGGCGGCAACCCCGCGGCGGGGTCCGCGCGACTGAGAACGCATCACGCCGATGAATCGATCCGGCCCTATCGATTCAATGCTTTCATTGGACGGTGATTCGGCACTCCGGCAGACTCCGGGGCATGGAAGATCGCGTCCCTCTCCTCTCGCAACCCCGCCGTTTCCGCCGCGTGGACCCCATGTGCAACATGGAGCGCTTCTACATGCTCTCGCTAGAACCGACGCTGTTCGGCGAGGTTGCGGTTCTTCGGCACTGGGGCCGCATCGGCACGAGCGGACGGCAGAAACTCAGCCTTCACCCGACACTCGCCGAGGCCGAAAGTGTTCTGGCGCGGCAGATCGCGCGGCGCCGCCAACGCGGCTATGTCGAGGCATGAGGAAGCGTGCCGTTTTCCCCAGACGATTCGGACACGCCGATAGGCAGGCCGGCGTCAATGGGTTATTCTCTCCAAACTCCTGACAGGCCAGCGCTTTCGCGCCCGGCGCGTTAACCATTATTGCCTTGCTCCTTGCTCAGAATCAGTTTCTAAATGCGTTTTAAACCGCAAAATGGGTTTGAAATCGCACTTTGAGATTCTTCGCATGAATATGGCTACAACATTCGGGCAGGCAATTTCCGAGGTTGATCAACTGATCATCGGTCAGGCGCACGAACTGTCCGACAAGTTGAAGCAGCACCGGCTGGAAATGTTTCCGCCGGTCGCGCAGAAGAGCCTGCGCCAGTTTCAGCTCAGCGAGGCGGCGCGGTTCCTCGGCGTCACCAGCGGCTACCTGCGCAACCTGTCGCTGGAATCGAAAGGCCCCCTGCCGCAAGTGACGCCGTCCGGCCGCCGCTCCTACACGGCCGAGCAGTTGCAGGAGATGCGCGAATATCTCGAGCAGAACAGCCGCGGCCAGCGCTACGTGCCGCGCAGGCGGAATGGCGAGCATCTGCAGGTCATCGCGGTCGTCAACTTCAAGGGCGGCTCCGGCAAGACGACCACGACCGCCCATCTTGCCCAGCACCTGGCGCTGACCGGCCATCGCGTGCTGGCCGTGGACCTCGACCCGCAGGCGAGCCTTTCGGCGATCCACGGCTTCCAGCCGGAATTCGACGTCAACGAGAACGAGACGCTCTACGGTGCGATCCGCTATGACGACCAGCGCCGGCCGCTGAAGGAGATCATTCGCAAGACGAATTTCCCCGGGCTCGACATCGTGCCCGGCAACCTCGAGCTAATGGAGTTCGAGCACGACACGCCGCGCATCCTTGCGCAGGGCAATAGCGGCGATTACGGCCGGATATTCTTCGCGCGACTCGACGAGGCATTGTCCTCGGTCGCCGACGACTATGACGTCGTGGTGATCGACTGCCCGCCGCAGCTCGGCTTCCTGACCATGAGCGCCATCTGCGGCGCGACGGCGGCGCTGATCACCGTGCATCCGCAGATGCTCGACGTCATGTCCATGTGCCAGTTCCTGCAGATGCTCGGCGAGGTGCTGAACACGCTGAAGAGCGCCGGCGGCAACATGAACCTCGACTGGCTGCGCTATCTCGTCACCCGTTACGATCCGGCCGATGGGCCTCAGACGCAGATGGTCGCCTTCATGCGCTCGCTCTTCAAGCAGCATGTGCTGACCAGCCCGATGGTGCGCAGCGTCGCGATCGCCGATGCGGCGCTCACCAACCAGACGCTCTACGAGGTCGAGCGCAGCCAGTTCACCCGCGCTACCTACGACCGGGCGCTGGAATCCATGGAGGCGGTCAACGCGGAGATCGTCGATCTCATTCACAAGGCATGGGGGCGGTGACCATGGCACGCAAGAACGTTCTCTCCAACCTGATGGCGCCCGCGACGGAAAAGTTGACGCCGGTAAACCCCACGGCGGACGACCATCGCCAGCACGTCACCTACAAGGGCATCGGCGCCCTCGGCGCGGTGACCCGCAGCATCGATGCGCTCGCCGCCAAGGCGGATGCGGCAAAAGAGATCGAAGCCAAGCTCATGGCCGGTGAGGTGGTCATCGAGCTGGAGCCGGATCAGATCGAAGAGTCCTTCATCTCCGATCGCCTCGCCCATTCCGACCAGCAGTTCCAGGAGCTTGTCGAGGCGATGCGCGTGCGCGGGCAGGATTCGCCGATCCTCGTTCGCCCGCATCCCACCAGGCAGGGCGTCTACCAGATCGCCTTCGGCCATCGTCGCGCCAAGGCGGCGCGCCTGCTCGGCCGGCCCGTCCGGGCTGTGGTCAGGGCACTTTCCGACCGCGACCATGTCATCGCGCAGGGCCAGGAAAACAGCGCCCGTGCCGATCTCTCCTTCCTCGAACGGGCGACCTTCGCCGGCGAGCTGGAGACGCGCGGCTTCGACCGCGAAACGATCATGGCGGCACTCAGTGCCGACAAGACCACCATTTCCAAGATGCTCTCCGTGGTGAACCGCATTCCGAAGGCGGTGCGTGCGGGCATCGGCCCGGCGCTCGCCATCGGCCGCGATCGCTGGCACGAGCTGGCGACGCGCTTCGACGAACCGGCCAATGAGGACCGCGCCGTCGAGTTTCTCGCCCGCGATCGCGTGAAGGCCCGGTCGCCGGAAGAACGGTTCAACCTCGTCAGCAATCATCTCGCAAAGAGCGAGGTGCCGATGGCCGTCCATAAGCCTGCCGCCCCCGCCATTTGGGAGCGCAGGAGCGTCAAGGCCAGCATCAAGGCCAACGGCCGGCAATACACGATTGCGCTGAAGGCGGAAGAAGCGGCCTCGTTCGGCGCCTACATCACCCGTAACCTGGACCGCCTCTACGAGGCATACAGGGCTGAAAGCAAAGACAAATCAGGAGATTGATCCGCAAAAGAAAAAGGCCCCCTCAACGTTACCGTCGCGGAAGCCCTTCTCATCGTTTAGCAGCCTGAGAATCGCACTTCCCCGAATCGCAGTCAAGCCTTTTCGGCACCGGTTCCGGTGATGGGGTCTCTTTTGCCTATTGAAAGGTGAAGAGACATGGAGACCGACGGCATAGCGACGCCCTTCGGGCGGCGATCGATGACACTCGGCATGCTGGCAAGCCAGGCGCTGGCGAAGACGGTGACGCCGGAAGCGAGCATCGACAAGTGGAAGCTCTATCGCTGGCTCTGCGAAGCAAGGCCGAAGCTCGGCATCGGCGACCGGGCGCTTTCCGTGCTGAATGCGCTGCTGAGCTTTCATCCGAAGACCGAACTTTGCGGCGGGGAGGGTCTGGTCGTGTTTCCCTCGAATGCCCAGCTTTCGCTGCGCACGCACGGCATGGCGGAAACCACGTTGCGCCGGCATCTTGCCGCGCTCGTCGAGGCGGGGCTCCTCACGCGGCGCGACAGCCCGAACGGCAAACGCTACGTGCGACGTGACGGCGAGGGCGCAATCGGCGAGGCGTTCGGTTTTTCGCTCGCCCCCCTTCTCGCCCGGGCAGGGGAAATCGAGCAGATGGCGGCCGGCGTCACGGCCGAGCGCCTCCTTCTGCGGCGTCTGCGTGAGCGCGTGACGCTCGTTCGTCGCGACATCGCCAAGCTGATCGACACGGGCCTGGAGGACGGCCTTGCCGGCGACTGGATGGGTTACGAGGTCGATTACCGCCGGCTCGTGCTTTGCCTGCCGCGGGTTGCAACGGTGGAAATCCTGACGCCTATCCTCGCGAATCTCGAAGCGCTGCGGCGGGATATCCTCAAGACCTTGGAACAACAGATTATTTTACAAAATCTGGCGGGCAATGCCGACCAAACTGAGCGGCACAAACAGAATTCAAAATCCGACTCCAATTCTGACCTTGAACCTCGCTTCGAACCGAAGCAGGGAAGCGATGCCGAACCCGGCGATCTGCCGCTTACGCCGCCAAGCCGAACGGACGACGAAATACCGTTGGAAGGAAGACGGGAGCAGCGGACGAGGTCGGCGCCGGCCGAACCGCACAAGCCCTACCCGCTCGGGCTGGTCCTTCAAGCCTGCCCTGAAATCGTGGCGTTCGGGCCTGGCGGTGCCATTTCGAGTTGGAGAGATCTGATGACGGCCGCGGTGGTCGTGCGCTCGATGCTTGCGATCAGCCCGTCGGCCTATGAGGCGGCGTGCGAGGTGCTCGGGCCGGAAAACGCTGCGACTGTGATCGCCTGCATCCTCGAGCGGGCCGGGCATATCAATTCGGCCGGCGGCTATCTGCGGGATCTGACACGCCGGGCCGAACGCGGCGAATTCACCCTCGGCCCCATGTTGATGGCGCTGGCGCGGGCCAGCGGAACGCCGGCAAAGCGTGCCGGATAAGGACGGGAGGGCAATGGATTCGGCTTTGGAAACCGCACGTTAACCATGGGCTTCCTAATCATGGGCGGAAGACAAGGAAGACCGAATCAATGCCGTCATATGCTCCGGCGCAGCAGCGCCGCCGTTCGACCACCGCGAAGACCAGCCCGCTCGTCCCCTTTCCCGCCGAGCGCCGCACGGCGCATGTACGTCGTTGCGCCGGCGAACTCGATGGCCTTCACGGCGAGGAAGCGCGCCTCTACTGGCTGAGAGTGTGCCGGGAACTGGCGGCCGAGCTGCGCAAGTTCGGCTCGGACGAGAGCCAGGCACGCGCCGCGGTTTTCGCGTTCCAGGACGAAGTCCAGCAGGAGCTTCTGCGTTTGCATGGCGGCGAGGACGATTGATCATCGGAAACTCCGATTGAACCATCGGTTTCTTCCGTTTCCCTTCGGGGCGCCTCCGGGGCATCTGCATCCCGCAATCAATCGGGAGATGCAGATGCAGAACGATATTTCAGGACAATGTGTTGTAGTGGCCGGCGGGAGCTCCGGCATGGGCCTGGCGCTGGCGGAGCGGCTTGTCCTGCAGGGCGCCAGCGCCGTCATTCTCGGCCGCAATGTGGAAAAGCTGTCCGCCGTTCGTGAAAGGCTCGGCGGCAATGTACAGACGATAGCCTGCGACATCACCGACGAGGACCAGGTGGCCCGTGCGTTTGCCGGGCTCGGTCGCGTCGATCATATCGTCACCACCGCGGCCGATATCGAAGGCGCTTACCGGCTGCTTCCGGATATCGAGCTTGCCGCGGCCCGGCGTGTCATGGAAAGCAAGGTCTATGGGCCGCTGCTCCTCGCCAAATATGGAGCGCCGAAGCTCGAGGCCAACGGATCGATCACCTATACGTCGGGCATCGCCGCCTATCGCCCTTCGGCACGCGGTTCCGTCGTCGCCGCCGCCAATGCCGCACTTGAAGGGCTGGTGCGGGCGCTCGCGGTGGAACTCGCGCCGATCCGGGTCAATGCGGTCTCGCCCGGCTGGGTGGATACGCCGATCTGGTCGTTCGTGGCGGGTGAGGCGAAGGCGGCGACCCTGCAGGCCATGGCCGACCGTCTGCCCGTCGGCCGCGTCGGTGAGCCCCGCGACATCGCCGATGCGATCCTGTTCCTGATGCAGAACGGCTTTACGACCGGCTCGGTGCTGCATGTGGAAGGTGGTCATCGGCTGATCTGAGGCCGGTTCGCGTAAAATCGAGGAAGGCCGCGATGGCGCGGCGCCGGACCGTGCCCTGCCGCCAGAGGAGGTGGAGGGGCGCGGCGGCACCTGCCTGGGGCCATTCGAGCTCCTTTATCCGGCCGGCGCCGGCATTGCCGGCAATGGCAAGGCGCGGCACGAGGGCGAGGCCGCCTCCCGCCGCAACCATCTGAACGATCGCGCCGATGCTGGCGACCTCGGCGGCGGGGACCGGCGGTTCAAACCCTGCCGCCGTGAACCCTTCCTCGAGCATGCGGCGATAGGTGCAGCCCTTCGCGGTCGCGATGAAGGCTTCCCCCGCCAGCCGGCCGAAGTCCCCTCCCCTGTCTCCGAAGGAGGCGGGCGCGATGAGCACGAGCGGCTCGTTGGCGACCTTGCGCGACTTGAACCGATCATCCGCGCCGGGACCGAAGAAGGTCAGCGCAAGGTCGAGGTCGCCGGCGGCAAGCTGCCGCGAAAGCTCGCCGCTCGACGCGACGATGAGCCTGATCGAAATGTCGGGGTAAGAAGCGGCGAAGTCCGGAAGCATTGCCGCCAGCTTGCCCGCGGCAATGGTTTCCAGCGTGCCGATGGAAAGCATGTCGGCGGTGACGCCCGCTGCTTGGCGGACGGCGATGCGTGCCTCCTCGCCGATGAGGACCAGCCGCTCGGCAAAGGGCAGGAGGGCGCGACCGGCTTCTGTGAGCGTGATACCGGAGCGGGCGCGATCAAAAAGCGCCGTCTCCATCTCAGTTTCCAATGCCTGGATCTGGTCGCTGACGCTCGATTGGGCGAGATGCACTTCGGCGGCCGCCCGGGTGATATTGCCGCAACGGGCGACGGCAAGGAACGTCCTGAGTTGTCTTGGATGCATGAACCGCCCCGGCTGTTGCGTGAGGTGTCTTCTAGCAGATCGGCGGCGCCGCCGGAACCGTACGAGCCCCTCCCCTCCCCCTATGAAATGGGAAGACCTGCCGGTAGGATGAATGGCGGAGAGGAGCCGCCATTCGATGAAACTGCGCCATGCCCTGGCCTTCACGATCCTGCCGATCGTCGTCGTGCTTGCCATTCTTCAGGGCGGTGCGCTGCTGACCCGCAGCTACATGGAAGAGGCCTCTCTTCAGGCGAGCTCGGCCTTGCGTCTCGCCGTCGCGGCGCTCGCCGGCCATCTCAGCCGCTATGAGCCCCTGCCCGCGCTGATCGCCGACCATGAGATCATCGAAGAATTGCTGCAGACACCCGCCGAACCCGTCCTGCGCCAGACGGCCAATGAATACTTGAAGGGAATCAATACGTTGCTGGAGTCCTCGGACATCTATGTGATGACTCCGGACGGCAACACGGTCGCGGCCAGCAACTATGACGTTCCCGCCACCTTCATCGGTCAGAATTTCCACTATCGTCCATATTTCCAGAGCGCCATTGCGGGGCGCGAAGCACGCTTCTATGCGCTGGGCACCACGTCGCTGAAGCGCGGATACTATTTTTCCGCGCCGGTGGAGGCGGATGGGAAAATCCTCGGCGTCATCGTCTTCAAGGTCGATATCGATTCCATCGAAAATTCCTGGCGTGGCGGCGAATACAAGATCTTCGTCGCGGACCCGGAAGGCATTATCTTCATGACCGGCAGTCCGGAATGGCTCTATACCGGCATCCTGCCGCTCGACGCGCCGCGGCTGGCGCGCACGCAGGCCTCGCGGCGTTACGCGGAAGCGGAGCTGCGGCCCCTGCCCGTCCTGGAGACAGTTTACCACGGTCAACAATTGGTGCAGATCGTCGACGGCGGCACGCGGCGGGAATATCTGCGGCTGTCGCACTATATGCCGGAAGCGGACTGGACCGTGAATGTGCTGCTCGATACAGCCACCGTGCGGACCCGAGCACGTACGACGCTGATCGCGGTGCTGCTTTTCATCTGCCTCGCCGCTCTCGCCGCGGCCGTGCTCTGGCAGCGCCGCATTCGAGTCGTCGAGCGGCTGCGGCTACAGGAGGAGGCGCGCAACACGCTGGAGAAACGGGTGGAGGAACGCACCGCCGATCTTGCGCGCGTCAACGAGCAGATCGAGTTGGAGATTGCCGAGCGGCGGCTGACGGAACAGGAATTGCGCAAGACGCAGGCCGACCTCATCCAGGCCGGCAAGCTTGCCGGCCTCGGGCAGATGTCGGCGGCGCTTTCGCACGAGTTCAACCAGCCGCTCGCCGCGGCCAAGACCTATGCCGACAGCGCCGCCCTCCTCATCGACCGCGGCCGCGTGCCGGAAGCGCAGGACAACGTGCGGCGCATCTCCGCTCTCATCGACCGCATGGCTTCCATCAGCCGGCACCTGCGCAACTTCGCGCGCAAGCCGAACGAGAAGCTGGGCCCCGTTCCCCTCCCCGAGGTCATCGCCGATACGATGGAAATCGTCGCGCCGCGGCTGAAGGCGGCGGATGCGCGGCTTACGGTGGAGCTGGAGGAGGAAGGTCTCGTGGTGCGGGCTGGCCCGGTGCGCCTGCAGCAGGTCCTCGTCAACATCATCAGCAATGCGGCGGACGCCGTCGAGAGGCTCGGGGATCGCGGGATCACCCTGTCGGCGCGGCGCGCGGAGGCACGCATCGTCGTCGAGGTGAGCGACCGCGGCCCGGGCGTGCCCGCGGCCATCGCCGAGCGCATCTTCGATCCGTTCTTCACCACGAAGGGTGTGGGGCGCGGGCTCGGGCTTGGTCTTTCTATTTCATACAATATTGTCAAAGACTTCGGCGGAAATCTCTCTGTCTGTGACCGGCCCGGCGGCGGCGCCGTCTTCCGCATGATGCTTGATAGCGCCGCAGAGGCGCGGGAGGCTGCCGAATGACGGACGCCCGCGTGCTGCTGATCGACGACGAGGAGGAGATGCGCCGTTCCACCGCGCAGGCGCTGGAACTCTCCGGCCTTGAGGTGGCGACGTTCTCGAGCGCCGAGCGGGTGCTGGAACTGGTCGGCTATGCTTTTGCCGGTGTGGTCGTCAGCGATATCCGCATGCCCGGCATGGACGGTATGACATTGCTTCAGCGCATCCGCGAGGTGGACCCGGAGGTGCCGGTGATTCTTGTCACGGGCCATGCGGATGTGCAACTCGCCGTCAGCGCGATGCGGGCCGGCGTCTACGACTTCATCGAGAAGCCCTTTGCCGCGCAGCACCTGGCCGGCATCGTCCGGCGGGCGATGGAGCGGCGGGCGCTCGTCCTCGACAACCGGCGCCTGCGCGCCGTCGCGGGCAAGCGGGACGACATAGAAGTGCGCCTGCCCGGCCGCACGCAGGTGATGGTCGACCTTCGTTACCGCCTGCGGGCGATCGGCGCGGCGGATGCCGACACGCTGATCATCGGGGAGACCGGCGCGGGCAAGGAGGTGGTCGCGCGGGCGATGCACGATATCAGCGCCCGCGCGAGCAAGCCTTTCATCGCCATCAACTGCGCCGCCCTGCCGGATACCCTCATAGAAAGCGAATTGTTCGGCCACGAGATCGGCGCCTTTCCGGGTGCCCTGCGCCCCCGCTACGGCAAGTTCGAGCACGGCCGCGGCGGCACGATCCTGCTCGACGAGATCGGCTCCATGCCGGTCGATCTCCAGGCGAAGTTCCTTCGTGTCCTTCAGGAACGCGTCATCACGCGCCTCGGCTCCAATGAGGCCGTACAGCTCGATGTGCGCTTCATCGCGACGAGCAAGGTGGATTTGGCGGGAGAGGTCGCCGCCGGGCGTTTCCGTGCGGACCTCTTCTACCGTCTCAATGTCGCGACGCTGCATGTGCCCTCGCTTGAGCAACGCCGGGCGGATATCCCGCTCCTCTTCCTCCAACTGGTGCGGGAGGCGGCGGCGCGTTACGGTCGTTCCGACGTGGACGTGCCGCCGGATCTCACCGCCGACGTCGCCGCGCGATCCTGGCCGGGCAATGTGCGGGAATTGCGCAACGCGGCGGATCGCTTCGTGCTTGGTCTCGAAGGGGCCCCGGAGGAGGCCGGCGGCGATGTTGGCCCACAGCGCCTTGCCGACAAGGTCGCAGCCTATGAGCGCGGCCTTATTGCCAGCGCGCTTGCCGTTCACGGCGGCAGCCTCAAACCGGTCTATGAGCAACTCGGCGTTTCCCGTAAGACCCTCTACGAGAAAATGCAGAAATACGGGCTCGACAAGCATCTCGGCGCGACCCTGCTCCCGGAAGATATCTGAGCGAAATGGGTGGATTTCCACCCACCCTCGCCCGGCTTTGTCCCTGCATCCACCCATCCATGGCAGTTTACGGCGGTAAACTCGGTCTGTTTCCTCTCTCGCCGCTTGCCGCGCGGGCCGCGCGCGTCACTCTCTTCCCAGCCAGTACCGTCACGGAAGGAGCCGTGCCGGCTGGTCGTTTCATCGGGAGGATTTGATGAAGAGCTTGAAGACCCTGTTCGGCGCGTCGGCCGTGCTTGCCGCAACGCTGCTTGCCACCTCGGCCCTCGGCCAAACCTATCCGGAGCGGACCATCACTATGGTCGTTCCCTTCTCCGCCGGCGGGCCGACCGATACGGTGACGCGCCTCGTCGCGGAAGCCATGTCGAAGGACCTCGGCCAGCAGATCGTCGTCGAGAACGTGGGCGGGGCGGGCGGCACGCTCGGCGCGGGCCGCGTGGCGAGCGCCGATCCGGACGGTTACACCCTGCTTCTCCACCATATCGGCATGGCGACCAGCGCGACGCTCTACCGCAAGCTCGCCTACGACACGCTGAACGCATTCGAATATGTCGGTCTCGTCACCGATGTGCCGATGACCATCGTGGCGCGCAAGGACTTCGAGCCGACGGACCTCAAGGGTCTGATCGACTACATGAAGGCCAACAAGGATACGGTTACGGTCGCCAATGCCGGCATCGGTGCGGCTTCCCACCTGTGCGGCATGCTGTTGATGAGCGCGCTAGACACCCAGTTCACCACCGTGCCTTACAAGGGCACCGGTCCGGCGATGACGGATCTGCTCGGCGGCCAGGTCGACGTGATGTGCGACCAGACGACCAACACGACGAAGCAGATCCAGGGCGGTACGATCAAGGCCTATGCCGTGACGTCGCCCGCCCGCCTTTCCAACCTGCCGGACGTTCCGACGGCGGAAGAGGGCGGTCTTTCCGGCCTCCAGGTCGGTATCTGGCACGGCATTTACGCACCGAAGGGCACGCCGGGCGAAATCACCGAGCGGCTTTCCAAGTCGCTTCAGCTCGCTCTGAAGGACCCGAACGTCGTTGCACGCTTCGCCGAACTCGGCACGGCGCCGTCTTCCGAGGCCGAGGCGACGCCGGACGGTCTCAAGACCAAGCTGGAAAGCGAAGTCGCGCGCTGGAAGCCGGTTATCGAGGCTGCCGGCCAATACGCCGACTGAGGCTTTGCTTGAACCGGGCGGCGACCACGCCGCCCGGTCTTCCGGGAGGAGAGGGGACTTCATGAGACACGTACAGTTTGACGGCACGAATGCGATTTGCGGGCTGACCCTCATCGCGCTCGGCGGCTTCTTCATCTATCAATGCCTCGGCCTCGAGCTCGGCACGGCGGTTCGCATGGGGCCGGGATATTTCCCGCTCATCCTGGCGGTGATCCTCACGGGGCTCGGCGGTGTCGTGCTGGTGCAGGCGATGCGGGTCGCCGGCGAGCCGATCGGGCCGATCGCGCTGCGCGGCATGCTGTTCATCCTGCCTGCGCCGATCTTTTTCGGGCTCACCGTGCGCGGCCTCGGCTTCGTGCCCGCGGTATTCTTCGCGGCCCTCATCGCGGGCTTCGCTTCCTCGCGCATGAAACCCCTGATGGCGGTGGCATTGGCGGCGGCCATCTCGCTCTTCTCGATGGCGGTGTTCAGCTACGCGCTCGGCCTGCCCTTCGAGCGCTTCGGCCCCTGGACGCGGCTTTAGGGGAACGGCCATGGATCTCATCACCAATCTCGCGCTCGGGTTTTCGACCGCGGCCTCGCCCGCCAACCTGCTCTTCTGCCTCATCGGCGTGCTGCTCGGAACGCTGATCGGCGTTCTGCCCGGCATCGGGGCGACGGCGACCATCGCCATGCTCCTGCCGATCACCTTCCAGCTCGAGCCGGTCTCCTCGCTGATCATGCTCGCCGGCATCTATTACGGCGCGCAATACGGCGGCTCGACCACGGCGATCCTCATCAACATGCCGGGCGAATCCTCATCCGCCGTGACGGCGATCGACGGCTACCAGATGGCCCGCAAGGGCAGGGCAGGGGCGGCACTTTCCATCGCCGCGCTCGGCTCCTTCTTCGCCGGCACGGTCTCCACCTTCCTCGTGGCGATCTTCGCGATCCCCCTGACCGGCATCGCGCTGAAATTCGGCGCAGCCGAATATTTCTCGCTGATGGTGGTCGGCCTCGTCTCCTCCATCGCGCTGGCGCATGGTTCCATCGTCAAGGCGCTCGCCATGGTTTCGCTCGGTCTCTTGCTCGGCCTCGTTGGAACGGACATCTATACCGGCACGCCGCGCTTCATCCTCGGCATCCGGGAATATTCCGACGGGCTGAACTTCGTCGCCGTGGCGGTGGGCGTCTTCGGCATCGCCGAGATTCTTCGCAACCTCGAAGGCGAGAAGTCGCGCAGCGTCCTGATGGCCAAGGTCTCCGGCCTCTGGCCGACGCGGGACGACTTCCGCCGCATGGTGGGGCCGGTGCTGCGCGGGACGGCCATCGGCTCGGCGCTCGGCATCCTGCCGGGGGGAGGGGCGATCCTCGCCGCCTTCGCGTCCTATACGGTCGAAAAGCGCGTGGCCGACCGGCCGGAGGAATTCGGCAAGGGAGCGGTTGAGGGCGTTGCCGGGCCCGAATCGGCCAACAATGCCGGCGCCCAGACCTCCTTCATCCCGCTGCTCACCCTCGGCATTCCGGCAAATCCGGTGATGGCGCTGATGGTCGGCGCGATGATCATCCAGGGCATCGTTCCCGGCCCCAATGTCGCGACCGAGCAGCCGACCCTCTTCTGGGGCATCATCGCCTCGATGTGGATCGGCAACCTGATGCTGGTGGTGCTGAACCTGCCGCTGA
>CBIMFD010000049.1:0-16620 GCA_966243085.1 uncultured Shinella sp. | reverse complement strand
CGCGCCTACTCGTCCTTCCCGCCAAGCAGCTTCTTCAGCATCTCCGCCATCGGGCCGCTTGCGGGCAGGATCTTGGGCTGGGCGTGGTTGCGGGCGGGGCGGATGTGGGATTGCGCAGCGGGCTTCTTCGCCGGGGTGGCCTCGGCTTCCGGCTTGCCGCCGGTGGCGAGCGCCAGCTTGTTCATGAGCTGCGAATCCTCGCCGCGCACCAGCATGGCGGCGTTGAGGGCGAGTTCGTCGAGCAGCGGGTCGAGCCAGGTATGGTCGGCCTTGGCGAAATCGCCGAGCACATGGTGGGTGACGAGTTCCTTCACGCCCGGATGGCCGATGCCAAGGCGCAGGCGCCGGTACTCCTTGCCGCAATGCGCATCGAGCGACTTGATGCCGTTGTGCCCGCCATGGCCGCCGCCCACCTTGATGCGCGCCTTGCCGGGCGCAAGGTCGAGCTCGTCATAGATGGCGACGATGTCCTTCGGCGCGAGCTTGTAGAAGCGCATGGCCTCGCCGACGGATTCGCCGGAAAGGTTCATGAAGGTCTGCGGCTTGAGGAGCAGCACCTTCTCGCCGGCAAGCTCTCCCTCGGAGATCTCCGCCCTGAACTTCTTCGACCAGGGCGAAAACGGGTTCTTGCGGTGGATGGCGTCGAGCGCCATGAAACCGATATTGTGACGGTTGCCCGCATATTTCGCGCCCGGATTGCCGAGCCCGGCGATGATCAGCATGGATTGCTCCGCCCTGGGAATGTCTTTCACCTTCACCAGCGCGAAAGCGGCCGGAAGTCAACCGCCCAGGCTCATTTCCCGGTGCCGTTTTCCGCCGTGCGCGCGTTCGGAGGCAGCCCGTAGGCGGTGAAGATGCGGTCCTGCTCGCCGTTGAGGATCAGCTTGTCGAGTTCGCCCTGCAGTCGCTCGACGATGGCGTGCGGCATGTCCTTCTGGCAGGCGATGCCGTAGACCTGCCCGGCCATCATCATGGCCTTTTCCACCGGCAGGCCATCCTTGACCATCTTGCGGTAGGTCTTGATGGAGGTCGGCATCAGATCGATACGGCCGGAGAGGAGTTTTCCCACCGTCAGGTCGATGTCGGTTGCAAGGTCGATGTTCCTGAAGCCCATCAGCGACAGGGCCTCGACGGCGAAGTCGTCGCGCTGCGAGCCCACCTTGAGTTCCAGCGCCTCGTCGAGCGTCAGCCCGTCGCGCCCGTCGTCCTTGCGCTTGAGGAGGACCATCTGGTCCTTCAGCAGCGGGTTGATCCAGACGAAGCGGTCCGCGCGCTCGCGGTTGTAGCCCGTGGTGAAGACGCAATGCATCGGCTGGTTCTCCGCCAGCGCGAAGGCGCGCGCCCAGGGCATGATCTCCAGCGTGTAGTCGACGCCGGCGGCCTTCGCGATCGCCTCGACCTGCTCGACGGCGATACCGGTTATCCGGCCGTCCCTGGTATAGTTGAAGGGCGCGTATTCCTCGGTAACGAAGTGGAGGGTCTCGGCCTGCGCTGCGGCAAGGCCGGCAAGGGACAGGCTAAGCGTCAAAAGCAGCGTCTTCATCGTCCCGTCCCCCTTTCGTTTCAGGAAGCCGCCCGGCGCCCGGGGCTGTCCGGCATGGCGAACCGGTCCAACTTTTCCAGAAGCGCATCAAGCGGCAGGGGCCTGCTGAGGAGGTAACCCTGGCCGAACTCCACATGCATGCTCTGGAGGATGTCCCATTGCTCCTGCGTCTCGATGCCTTCCGCCACCACGGCGCAGCCCATCTGGTGAGAGATGGTGCGGATGCCCTCCACCAGCATGCGGCTCTTGCGGCGCACGTCCGGCTGATCGGAGGAGAGCGAGCGGGTGAAGGACTGGTCCACCTTGACGATATCGACCGGGAAGCGGTTGAGGTAGCTGAGCGAGGAATAGCCGGTGCCGAAATCGTCGAGCGCGATGCGGCAGCCGAGGTCGGAGAGCGCATCTAGCACTTCCCGCACCACGGGATTGTCGAGCATCAGCACGGCTTCGGTGATCTCGACGACGATGCGCGAGGGCGTGATGCCGTTTTCGAGAAGCTGGGCGGCAAGGCGCGAGGGCAGGGCGGCCTCGAACTGCAGGGGCGAGAAGTTCACCGCCAGATAGGTCTCGTTCATGCCGGCCATACGCGATATGGCGGCAAGGCTTGCGAGCGCCTTCGACAGGATGCATTCGCCGATGCGGCCGATGGAGCCGTTCTCCTCCGCGATCCCGACGATCTCGGCCGGCGGCAGGACACCGCGCTCGGGATGGTGAAGACGCATCAGCGCCTCGAAACCCGAAACGCGCCCGTCGGCGAGGCTGACGATCGGCTGGAGGTGCACGGTGAACCAGTCCTCGCGCAGACCCTGGTCGATGAACTGTTCGATCTCCAGGCGCCGCCGGGCGATATCGACCATGTTGCTGTCGAAGACCTGCACGCCGTTCTTGCCGCCGCGCTTGCGCGCGTACATGGCCATGTCGGATTTCTGGATGAGGCAGGCGGCGGTGCTGGCATGGTCGGGATAGACCGCGACGCCGATGCTGGCGCTGATGTGCAGTTCGGCGCCGTTGACGAAGAGCGAGGGCTGAAGACTCGCGACCAAGCGTTCGCTGACGTCGAGGGCAAGTCTGCCGGCATTCGGCGCACTCAGCAGGATGGCGAATTCGTCGCCGCCGAGCCGTGCGATCACGTCGTCGGCGCGAAGCTGCCGGCGCAGGCGCATCGCCACCTGGCACAAGACGTCGTCGCCGCTGGCATGGCCGAGATTGTCGTTGATCCACTTGAACCGGTCGAGGTCGACGAAGAGGCAGGCGATCTGGTGGCCGCGCCGATCGCCCTCGACGATCAATTCGTCGAGCACGGCCTCGAAGCCCTGCCGGTTGAAAAGGCCCGTCAGGTGATCGGTGATCGCCTGGCGGTGGTTGCGGTTCTCCGCCTCCTTGAGGTCCGTCACGTCGGTCATGACGGAAAGGGAGAGGGGTTGCCTGCCGCCGCTCTCCGCCATGCCGGTCTCCAGGATCAGCACGTCGATGAGGCTGTCGTCGGCGCAGCGGAAGCGGAGCGTCACCTCGGCGATGCCGTCTTCCTGCCCGCTTGCGGCATGGCGGCTGCGATAGGCTTCCCGGCAACTCTCGTCGACGAAATCGGTGAAGTCCCGGCCGATCACCCGGCTGCGCTCGTAGCCGGTCGCCTTCAGCCAGTAGTCGCTGACGGCGGTGATGCGGCTTTCCGCATCGATGGAGAAGAGCATGGCCGGCGTCAGGTTGTAGATGTCGGTGGCGCGGGCATGGGCGCGCTTCAATTCGCTCTCCTCCCGCTCCAGCTTGCTCTGCATCTCGTTGAAATTGTGGGCGAGGGCGCCCATCTCGTCGTTCGAGGTCCAATCGACGTGATGGCGCGAGCCGAGCCGGCGGGTGGCCTCGATCGCCGCCGTCAGGCGCATCAGCGGGCGGATGATGGTGATGCGGTTGCCGATAAGCGCGGCGGTGAAGAGCGTCGCCACGGCGAAGAAGAAGATGGCGAAGACGCTCATCTCGTCCTTGGAAAAGCGCGCGAAGACTCCCTGTTTCCTCAGCCAAATCTCCGCGGTGCCGACTTTCTTGATGCCGTCGCTCGCCTTGTAGAGAATATCGGTGGTTACGACGGAGCGGGCTTCGTCCGGATGCGGGCTCAGGGTCGGCTTGCGGATGTCGATGACGTCCGAGGTGTCGCGCACGCGCACGAAATTGATATCGGCATCGGCCTGCAGCGCGTCAACGATCTGGTCGATACTTTCCTTGTCGAAATCCCACAGAGGCTTGCCGAGCGCCTGCACATTGGCCTTGAGCAGCACCTCGGTGTTCTCCAGCCGTTCGCGCGCGACGCGGTCGGAGGACAGGACGAGGAAAAGCACGAACAGCGGAGCGACGAAGACGAGCAGGGCGCCGATGACGATGGCGATGAAGCGGCTTTCCACCGAATGCACTTTCATGCCGGTTGCCCTTCCGCCTCAACGTAAAGCCTGCCCATGACGTCCCTCTTGGCTTTCGTCATTTTAGGCTCACAGCCTTTCATCAAAATCTTAAATGTTGCTGAAATACCGATCCGGAAAAATGTCGATGATTCAATCCTCCCGCAACGGTAGTGACGGGCGGCGGGCAAAGAAAAACCCCGCATCCGGGGATGCGGGGTTTTCCGGGAATGGCTCTGCGAGGAGGATTATTCCTCGGTCGTGGCTTCCGCTTCTTCTTCCTTCACGCCGGCAGCCGGAACGGCGATCGTGGCGATCGTGAAGTCGCGGTCGGTGATGACCGGGCTCGTGCCCTTCGGCAGCTTGATATGCGAGATGTGGATGCCGTCGCCGACCTTCAGGCCGGAAAGATCGGCCGTGAGGAATTCCGGGATGTCGCCGGCAAGGGCGTGCAGCTCGACAGCGTGGCGAACGACGTTCAGGACGCCGCCGGCCTTGATGCCCGGGGACTTCTCTTCGTTGACGAAGTGAACCGGAACTTCCACGACGACATGGGTGTTGCCCGTAACGCGCAGGAAGTCGACATGCATCGTGAAGTCGCGGACCGGATCGAGCTGGTAGTCCTTCGGCAGGACGCGGATCTTCTCGCCGCCGACGTCGATCGTGGCGACGGTCGTCTTGAAGCCGCCGGCGTGGATGCGCTGGGTCACTTCCTTGGTGGAGATGGCGATAGCGAGAGGGGTCTGCTTGTCGCCGTAAATGACTGCGGGAATAAGACCGTTGCGGCGAAGTTCACGGGAGGACCCCTTACCAACCCGTTCGCGCGTTTCGGCCTTGAGTTCGTAGGTATCGTGGCTCATGGCTTTTTCTTTCGTCTGTTACTGGAGCGTTCTTCACGGACCGGCGCTCGCCGGCCGCGCAAAACGTGAGGATTTTGGAAAGCCTCATCCGCGGTGCCTCCAAGGGTGTCTACGCGGACTGGGGCTCGATAACCGAGAATGCCCGGAAATGCAAGGCCCGAGCCTGGATTGACACGGTGTCGTCGTGATCGGATGCTCGTATCGTTCGGTTCGGCAAGGGAGGCCACGGAATGAGACGACAGATACTGATGGCCCCGGCTGCTCTTGTGCTGCTTTGCGCCAGTCCGGCGCTCTCCCAGCAGGTGACCCCGTCCGAGGCCGAAAGCATCCAGCAGAAGCTCACCCGCTACCTGCCGAAGGAGATGGTCGATGCCGGCCTCGTCACGGTGAGGGCCGCGACCTCCTTCTACGAGCTGCGCTTCAACCCGGCCATCCTCCTCGACAAGGCGAAGGCCGGGCCGGTGACGATCGACGGCCTGAAGCCGATGACGGCTTACCTCCGGCCGATGCCGGAGGGCACCTACCATATCGAGGCGAACGACAGTTTCGACATCAAGGGCTCGGTCGATGCCGCGCCCGGGAAGAACACGTTCTCCTATGTCATCGATTCGATGAAGCTCGACGGGATCTACGACCCGGAAATCCTCTATTTCACCTCCGCGGACTGGACGGCGCGGAAAATGGCGTTCACCAGCACCTCGCCGCAGGAAAGCGTCACGGCAAGCTTCGGCGAGACGACCATGCGCATTGCGGCCGAGAAGAAGGGCGAGGGCCTGCTCGACGTGACGAGCACGGGCGTGATGAAGGCCTTTGCCGAGACGATCACGGGCGGGCAGAACGGCCGGGTCGATATCGGCGCCGACACCGTCGATATCGACGTGAGCATGGACGGCGCCCGCTACAAGGTGGTGCAGAACCTCACCTTCTTCGTGCTCGACCACCTGAAGGCGGACAGGCTGGAGGCGGCCGATGCCGAGCGGCTGAAGGGATTGCTGCGCGCCGCCCTGCCGGTCTTCGACAACCTGACGGAGACGATCCGCGCCTCGAACGTCACGGTCGGTACGCAGAAGGGCACATTCGGCGCCGATGTCGTCACCTACGATATCGACATGAACGGCATCGCCCATTCCACCCGTGTCGGTTTCGGCGTCGGCGTGGAGAAGCCGAAGCCGCCGGCCGGCATTCTGCCGGCGGTCTTCGCCGAGGCGGTGCCGGATCGGGCGTCCTTCAAGATCGCCGTCACCAATCTCGATCTTGCCGGCGCCGTCGACTACCTCGTCGATCATGCGGATTTCACCGGGCCGAAGCCGCTGACCGACGAACAGAGCAGGGAGATCGGCCGGATCGTCCTGCCGGGCGGCACGATGACGGTGGAATTCGAGGACGTCTCCGCCGTCTCGCCGATCTACGACGTGCATCTCACCGGCAAGATGCTGGTCTATCCCGACGAGAAGGACCGCCACAGCGCCGCAGTAACGATCACCATGCGCGATTTCGACAAGACGGTCGCCTATCTCCAGAAGAACGCCGCCGCCGTGCCGCAGTTCGGCCAGGCGTCCTTCGTCCTCCTGATGATGAAGGGGCTGGCGCGCGATGCCGGCGATGGCGCGCAGGCCTGGGACGTGGCGGTGGGCGAGGACGGCAAGGTGCTGGTCAACGGCCGGCCGCTGCCTTTCCAGAAATAGCTCTCAGGTGGGCCGCTTTGCCGTGAAGCGGGCGAGCGCCAGCATCAGCCCGCCGGCGACGAGCCCCCAGAATGCGCCGGAAATGCCGGCGAGCGACACGCCCGAGGCGGTGACGAGGAAGGTCACCGCCGCTGCCTCGCGGCTTTCCGGCTCGCGGAAGGCATTGAGCGCGGAGGCGGCGAAGGCGCTGATCAGCGCAAGGCCCGCCACCGCCTCGATGAGGATCGGCGGGGCGAGGCTGACGAAGGCCGTGACGGCGCCGGCGGCAAGGCCGAAGATCACGTAGAAGACGCCCGCATTGATCGCCGCCCAATAGCGCTTCGCAGGATCGGGATGGGCGTCGGAGCCGGCGCACATGGCGGCGGTGATGGCCGCAAGGTTGACGGCGTGGCCGCCGAAGGGGGCGGAGAACAGCGAGAAGACGCCGGTCGTGGCGAAGAGCGGGCCGGGATTGGGCGTGTAGTCGTTCACCTTCAGCACGGCTATGCCGGGAATGTTCTGCGAGGCCATGGTGACGATGAAGAGCGGCAGCGCGATGCCGACAAGGCCGGTTACGGTGAAGGCTGGCATGACGAGTTCAGGCTTCGGCAGCAGCGAATCCGCAAGGCCGGCGAGTGCGCCGTCCGGAATGTCGACGCCGAAGGCGAGCACAGCGATGAAGGCGAGGAGCGCCGCCGGCACCGCATAAAGCCGGTTGATGCTGCCGACGACGGCCCAGGCGAGCACGATAGGCAGGCCGAGCGTGGGATCGAAGGCGACGGCCTTGACCGGCGCGAAGCACAGGCCGATCAGCACGCCGGAGAGCATGGCGTTGGCGAGCGTCGCAGGGATTGCGGCGACCATGCGGCCAAGCGGCTTCCACAGGCCCGCAATGACGATCAGCACCGCGCAGACGAGGAACCCGCCGACCGCCGTCGCAAAACCGCCCTCCACCGCGCCGGCGCTTGCCAGCAGCGCCGCGCCCGGCGTCGACCAGGCGATGGAGACGGGCAGGCGCGTGACCGTGCTGAGGACGATGGCGCAGATGCCCATCGAGACGGAAAGGGCCATCAGACCGGAGGCGGCCTGCGCCTCGCTCGCCCCGACGCCGGTGAGGCCGTGCAGCACGACGGCGAAGGAGCTGGCAAAACCGACAAAGGCGGTGAGCAGTCCCATGAAAAGGGCTTGGGCGGAAAAATCACGAAGCATGGCAGGATCGTCAAAGAAAAGGGATGCGCAGTCGTAACAGGCCGCATCGGGCTTGGGAACCGGGTTTCCCGCTTCGATATGACAGGCGCTCAAAGGAAACCCCGCCGTGCGAGCGGCGGGGTCTCGATCTTCAGGCTGTGTCGCCCGTCAGCCGCGGCACTCGCCGGGGCTGACGACCCGGTAGCCTTCGGCATCGGCCGAGCAGGCATTGCCGAACGTCCGGATATCGCGGCCACGCTGGCCGCAGACAGGCCGGTATTCCATCGTGCAGACCTTCTGGCCGCCGCGGTCGCGGTCACGGTCGCGCCAATCCGGCCGGTCGCGGTCGCCGGCCGGCCGGCTTGCCCGGCATTCGCCCTTGCCGATGATGTCGTAGCCGCTCTTGCGGGCTTCGCACGCATTGGCGAACGTTTGGCGGTCGCGGCCGTTCGCGCCGCATACCGGGGCATATTCACGCGTGCAGGCGCGGCCTTCTCCCGGAGTGGGATCGGGCCGGCCGCCGCCGCGGCACTCGCCGCGGCCGACGACCCGGTAGCCGCTCGAGCGCGCTTCGCAGGCATTGGCGAAGGTCTGCTGGTCCCGGCCGCGTGCGCCGCATACCGGAAGATATTCCATCGTGCAGGCCTGCGGGCGCGGGCGATAGCCGCCACCGCCGCCCTCGTCGACCTCGACCGAGCAGGCCGCCAGCGCACCGGCGGCAAGGAGAATGGCTATGCGTCCTGCCATCCGGCATAGGAAGGGCGACATCGATTTCATGGGGCTCTCCTGATCAAACCTCGCCGACCCTAGCGCAAAAAGAAAAACCCCGATATCGGGGCGCGGGCAAAAAGCAGGGGATGGCCGAGGGGGAAAAGCCTGCGCGGCCGGGCGGCCTGCGCAGGCTCGAAAGTGGGTCAGTCGAAGAGGCTGGAGACCGATTCTTCCGCGCTGGTGCGGTTGATCGCCTCGCCGAGCAGGTTGGCGGTCGTGATGACGCGGATGTTGTGCGCCGACTGGACGGCCGTGGTCGGCTGGATCGAGTCGGTGATCACAAGCTCCTTGAGCTTGGAGGAGGTGACGCGGGCCACCGCGCCGCCCGAGAGCACGCCATGGGTGATATAGGCGGTGACGCTGGTCGCGCCGTTCTTGAGAAGGGCCTCGGCCGCGTTGCAGAGCGTGCCGCCCGAATCGACGATGTCGTCGATCAGCAGACAGTCCTTGCCGGTGACGTCGCCGATGACGTTCATGACTTCGGATTCGCCGGCGCGTTCGCGGCGCTTGTCGACGATCGCCAACTGGCAGTCGAGACGCTTGGCGAGCGCACGGGCGCGCACCACGCCGCCGACGTCCGGCGAGACGACCATGACATTCTTGAGGTCGTAGTTCTCCTTCACGTCGCGCGCGAGGATCGGTATGGCGTAGAGGTTGTCTGTTGGGATGTCGAAGAAGCCCTGGATCTGTCCGGCATGCAGGTCCAGCGTCAGCACGCGGTCGGCGCCCGCCTCGGTGATGAGGTTGGCGACGAGCTTGGCTGAGATCGGCGTGCGGGGGCCGGGCTTTCGGTCCTGGCGGGCATAGCCGAAATAGGGGAGCACGGCCGTGATGCGGCGCGCCGAGGAACGGCGGATCGCATCGATCATGATCAGCAGTTCCATCAGGTGGTCGTTGGTCGGGAACGAGGTCGACTGGACGACGAAGACGTCCTCGCCGCGCACGTTCTCCTGGATTTCAACGAAGATTTCCTGGTCTGCGAAGCGTCTGACCGTGGCACGGCCCAGCGGAACATTCAGATAATTGCAGATCGCTTCGGCCAGAAGCCGGTTCGAGTTGCCCGCGAAAACCTTCATCTATGGTCCGCCTGTTATTATGCTGATGGGGGGCGTTTAAGCGGCTAAATCAGCGAATGCAAGGGCCTTGCCGCCTCGAAAAAGCGATTCTTCGCATTTCCCCGCGATTTACGGTTTCCCCCTTGCTAACCGGGTAGCGAACCGCGCCAGTCGAGATATTGGCGGATGGTCTTGCGGGCGATGCCGTCCATCGTCTTGGCCGGGACGGCCGCCCACGGATCGGCCGCCGTTCCGGCGACCGTTTCCTGCCCCTGGATGCGGTGCAGGCGTGCGCCGCTGCCGTCGAGCACGTCCCAGACATAGACGACGGTGGTCTTGCCGTTATCCGGCATGGCCGAGAAATAGCCCTTCAGGATGTATTTCGTGGAGGTGTCCGAGGCGCTGCGGATCGTCAGCCCGCTCGAACGGGCTTCCGCGCCGAGCCGCTTGGAAAGCGGCGTGACGGCTTCCACCGGCGCGCCGATGATCGGCAGGAAGCGGATCGTCTCGCCCGTCCCGGCGGAGGCGCGCGGCAGCGCGGCGACCTCTGCCGTACCTTCCGAAGCCTCCTCGGCGGCCAGCGAGCGCCGGGTCGCGGTGCCGGCCATTTCGGCCTCGGAGCTCGCCGCCGACTGGTTGCGCGCGAGCGCATCGGCCTGGCCCTGCAGCGTGCCGGCCGTGTCGCGGCCCGTCGAGCCGCCGGCGCCGTCGAGGCCTGCCGTGTCGGCGAAAGCCGTCTGCTGGGTGGTCGCCACCGGCATGGTGGTGACGGGGCTCGTCTCGGCGCTCATCTGGTCGAGATCGCCTTGCGTCACCGGCGGCGAGTTGAAATTGCTGCCGACATCGACGCGCGGGATCAGCGCGTCCGTGCTGTTGCAGCCGGCCAGTGTGGCGATGAGGCCGACCAGTGCCAGCCGCTTCATCAGCGTGTGCATCGTCATCGTCCCGTGTCCTCAGGGAGGCATTTGCGCCTCCTCCGTTCCCCGCAACGATTTATGGGTGCCCGGCCGGCCCCTGTCAATTACAGGATGTTGGGGTCAGGCCTCGATGAAATCCAGCCCGTAGCGTGAGAGCGGGCGGGGCGTATCGGTGGTGGTGAGGTAGGTCTGGCCGAGCGTCATGGCGGTGTTGCTGTCGGAATCGAGCAGGATCGTGTGCACGAAGAGCGCCATGTTCGGCTCGATCTCCTGCGGATTGCCGATCAGGAACATCTGCGCGTCCATCCAGGACGGGGCGAAGCGCGCGCCGACGGAATAGCCACAGGTGTTCAGCCGGTGGCGGGCAAGGCCGCGCTCGTCGGCGATGCGGGCGAAGGTCTCGAAGACGGTGCCGAAGGTGTTGCCGGGCCTGAGCACCATTTCCATCGCCTGCATGGCCTCGCGGCAGGCGCTGTAGAGTTCGCGGTGGCGGTTGCTGACCTCGCCGATGATGGCGGTGCGCATCATCGGCGCGTGGTAGCGCGCGCAGACGCCGGACCATTCGAGGGTGAGCTGGTCGTTCGCATCGAGCCGCCGCCGGCCGGATTTCGAGCGGCAGAGCAAGGCGTCCGCTCCCGAGCCGATGACGAATTCGTTCGCCGCATAGTCGCCGCCGCCGGCAAGTACGGCGTTCTGCAGCGCGGCGAGGATCGCCGCCTCGTCGCCGCCGGGCACGATCAGCGGCAGGGCGGCATCGAGCGCATCGTCGGAAAGGGCCGCGGCGCGCTCGACATAGGCGACCTCCGCCGGGCTCTTGATGAGGCGCAGGCGGCTGACGAGGGCGGAGGCGTCGACGATCTCGCCGAAGCTCTGCAATTGATTGTCGAGGAGGCGCGCATTGCGGCCGGTGAGGCCATGCGTGTCGTATTCCACGCCGATGCGGCATCCGAGCAGGTCAAGGTCAGAGAGGAGATTCTTGAGGTCCATGGTCGGGTCCGCGTTGACGCGGTCGATCCAGATCTCGATCTTCTCGATATTGGAGGTGCGCCGGGCCTGGCGTAGGTCCGCCGAGCGCGTCAGGAGCACCATGCCGCCGTCGGCCTTCACCACCAGCGTCTGGAAGAAGCAGTAGCCGAAGGTGTCGTAACCGGTCAGCCAGTACATGCTCTCCTGCGAGAAGAGCAGCATGGCGTCGATCTTCTCCTCCCGCATCCGGGAGATCAGGCGCTGGAGCCGGTTGGCATATTCCTCGCTGTCGAAGTGAAAGGCCATTGGTGTCTCCCTCGTCTTTCGGGCTTTCAGCCCCTTATCATGATCGCCGAAATCTGGCGGCCGTAGTCGGGCTCCTGCCGGTGCACGGTGCGCCGGTAGGAGAAGAAGCGGTCCTCGTCGGGATAGGTGCAGATGTCGAGGTTCTCGGCGGTCACTCCGGCATCCTTGAGGCGCTCGGTCGTCAGGCCCGGCAGGTCGAACATGGCATGGCCGGGCTTTTGCGACGGCGTGAAATAGCGCCCGTATTCCTTGTCGGCCGCGAGGAACCGTTCCACGAATTCCGGGCCGACCTCGTAATTGTGCCGGCCGATCGAGGGGCCGAGGCTGGCGAGAATGTTCTCCCGCTTCGCGCCGAGCCGCTCCATGGCGGCGATGGTGCTTTCGAGCACGCCGTAGAGCGCACCCTTCCAGCCGGCATGGGCTGCGCCGACGACGCGGGCATCGGGGTCGCAGAAGAGGATCGGGCCGCAATCGGCCGACAGCACGCCCAGCACCATGCCCGGGGTCGCGCTCACCATGGCGTCGGCCTGAGGGCGCTCGCCGTCGTAGTTCTCGTCAATGAGGACGACATCCGGCGAATGGACCTGGTGGACGGTCGCAAGCCGGTCCGGCGTGGCGGAGAACCAGCGGGCGACGCTGGCGCGGTTCTCCTCGACCTTCTCCCGCTCGTCCTTCGAGCCGAGGCCGACATTGAGGCCGCGGTAGATGCCTTCCGAAACGCCGCCCGCGCGGGTGAAGAAGCCGTGGCGCGCCGCATTGCCGGCACGCTCCGCCAGAAGCGGACTTTCGATCGGGGAGGGGAGCGCCTGGTCGGTCATGGTCTCTCGGCTGGCTTGGAACGGGCCGCCGGGCAAGGATTTCGCCGGGGCATGCGGGGTGCAAATCGGGCCGGATGTTGTCCGGCCTTTTCGGGCGTGTCAATCCGGCTGGCGGAAGGGAAAGAGCGAAAGCGGCGCGCTGCCGACGGCCAAGACCTTGAAAAGATCGCCCATTTTGCCTGCGCCGGAGCCGGCGAGCCGGTCGACGTCGGCAAGGATCGCGTGCTGAGTCGCCTCGTCGCGATGGCGGCCGAGTGCCGAGGCCCGCTCGCCGATGCCGAGGCCGACGAGAAAGTCGCCCTGATGCAGCATGCCGTGGATGTGAAGGCCGGCGGCGGCGGCCGCGCCGGCAAGGCGCTCGAAATCGACATGGCTCGTCAGGTCCGCTTCGCCCGGATGGGCAAGCGGCGGGTCGAAATCGTGTTTGAGCACCGCCTGGAGCGTATCGCCGAAGCCGGTGACGAAATGGCCGTAGTCAATGATCACCGCCGTGCCGCCGAAGCGGGCGATGCGCTCTCCGATCGTCGCCATCACCGCCTCGCGGGCCGGCGCGATCTCGAAGATCGTGCCGTTCGCAACGGCCTTGTGGTTTTCCGGCAGCAGCGCCGGGTCGATGCCGGCGACGCCCGCTGCGAAGGTCAGCTCGTCATCCGTGTCGAGGCCGACCATGCGCTCGCGGAAGCCGGAGGCGGTCTTGATGAACTGGCGGATCGGGATGGCGTCGAAAAGTTCGTTGGCGGCGAGCAGCACGAAGCCGTCCGGCAGTTCCTCGAAGCTGTCGTGCCAGGTGACGCGCTCGGCATGGGTGCCGAGCGTCTCGTGCTGGACGGCGCGAAGCTTCGGGCTCGTCTCGACGAGATGGAAGGTCGCGCTCTCGTAAAGCTCGGGAGCGAGCCTGGAGACGACGCGCAGCATGTCGGCCATCATCGTGCCGCGGCCGGGGCCGATCTCGGCGATGCGCACCTCGGCCGGTCCGCCGTGCTTCTGCCAGGCATGGACGAGGAAGACGCCGAGCATTTCGCCGAAGAGCTGGCTCACCTCCGGCGCGGTGACGAAGTCGCCGGCCGTGCCGAACGGATCGCGGGTGCGGTAGTAGCCGTATTCGGGATCGGCGAGGCAAAGCGCGAAATAGTCGGTGAGGCTGATCGGGCCGTTGGTTCGGATCAGCGCCTTGATCTTGCGGGCGAGGGGCGTCGGCATGGGCGGGCTCAGGCGTTTTTCGGCGCAGCCGCAGCGCGAGCGCGGACGATCGCCCAGATGCCGACGGCGAGCATCGGCAGCGACAGGAGCATGCCCATGGTCAGCCAGCCGCCGTAGAGATAGCCGAGCTGCGCGTCCGGCTCGCGGAAGAATTCCACCGTGATGCGCGACAGCGCATAGCCGCAGACGAAGATGCCGGTGACGACGCCCGGGCGTTTCAGCGCGCCGAAGCGCCAGATGGCGAGCGCCAGCACCGCCAAAAGCACGATGCCCTCGAGGCCGGCTTCGTAGAGCTGGCTCGGGTGGCGGGCGAAGGGGCCGGCCTGCGGAAAGACCACGGCCCAAGGCGCATCGGAAAGGCGGCCCCAGAGCTCGCCGTTCACGAAATTGGCGATGCGGCCGAAGAAGAGGCCGATCGGCACGACGGCGGCGACGACGTCGAACAGGCTCCAGACGGGGATGCGGTGGCGCCGCGCGAAGAGCAGCATGGCGAGCGTCGTGCCGGCGAAGCCGCCGTGGAAGGACATGCCGCCGTTCCAGATCTGGACCGCGCGGAGCGGCTCGGCCGCGACGTTCGGGAAATCGTAGAAGAGGATATAGCCGACGCGCCCGCCGAGGATGATGCCGATGGCGGCCCAGACGAGGAAGTCGTCGAGCTGCACGCGGCTCATCGGCGCTTCGCCCGCCCAAAGCCGCGGCGTCTCGATGAGGCGCCGGGCATAGAACCAGCCGAGCATGATGCCGACGACATAGGCGATGCCGTACCAGTGGACATCGACGGGCCCGACCGAGAAGGCGATCGGGTCGATCTCGGGGTAGGGCATGATGGCGAAAAGTTGCGCGATGTTCGTCAAGATCGGGATATTCCTATTTCGCGCGGAAGATGGCGATGGCTTACGGCAGGGTCAAGGCGATAAATCGCCGAGCGCTGACGTGTCTGCCCGCAAGCGGGAACGATCCACCGGAATCCGCTTGCAAGCGGCACCGCAAGACCCTACCTCAGTTTCAGGACGCGGGCGAAACGGCCCGAAAGAGGCATTCAGACCCCCAGGAGGGCAGATCATGACCACCGGCGCGAACCGCATTCTCGACGACTTCGCCAAGCTGATGACCGATGCCGCCGGCGCCGCCCAGGGCGTGCGCAAGGAGGCCGAAACCATGTTCCGCGCGCAGGCCGAGCGCTTCTTCAACGGCATGGACCTCGTCAAGCGCGAGGAATTCGAGGCCGTGCGCGAAATGGCGATCAAGGCGCGCGACGAGAACGAGGCGCTTCTGAAGCGCATCGAGGCACTGGAAGCGCGCCTTGCCGGCAAGGATTGAGCCGTTCCGGCACGGCTTTGTCGCGACAGGACTCGGTTGGCGTGATTCACATCGCGCCAACCGTTTTTTTTAATAAAATTTTTACCCCTGTGGACACTTGCGAAAAGCCCTTTTGGCAGAGTCTCTTAAGCGTCCGACCTGAATCTTTTTGCAAAGCGCTTTCCACAACCGGCCGGGGAAAACACCGGGCCGGGGGCTGGCGTCATGACTCCGCCGTTATACACTGATTTTAAATGATGATTCGAGACGGGCTGCGCAAGGTTCGGGCAGGGTAAGTCGCCCAGATTGCGTTTGGTGACGAGCAATCATTCAGTGTTGTATCCGGAGTATGGTTTGCCGCGTCGTGTGTGTGAGCGCGATGGCGCATGCCTTCCGGCCTTGAAGGTGATGCATGAGCCTTATGGAATTGGATATCGGGCGTCAGTCCAACCCGGTCGACATGATCGAGTTCGTCGCGGCCAATAACGACTGGGCGTTCGAGCGCGCGGGCGAAGACGAGATCGCGATGACCGTCGAGGGCAAGTGGACGGACTACCACGTCTCCTTCTCCTGGATGGAAGAGTTCGAGGCGCTGCATCTTGCCTGCGCCTTCGACATCAAGGTCCCCGAAAGCCGCGTCAACGAGGTGCACAGTCTGCTCTCGCACGTAAACGGCCAGGTGCTCATGGGGCATTTCGACCTCTGGCGCCGCGAGGACGTCGTGATCTTCCGCCAGTCGCTGCTGCTGGCCGGCGGAGCGGAGCCGACGAACCGGCAGGTCGAGGTGTTGCTTTCGAGCGCGCTCGAAACCTGCGAAGCCTATTTCCAGGCCTTCCAGTTCGTCGTCTGGTCCGGCATGGACGCCGAGGCCGCGGTGGACGCGGTGCTCTTTGAAACGGTCGGGGAAGCGTGAGCATGGCGGTCGCTGGTTCGGGTCCCATCGTCCTCATCGGCGCCGGAAACATGGGCGGGGCGATGCTCTCCGGCTGGCTGAAGAGCGGCATTTCCGGCTCCTCCGTCCTTGTCGTCGATCCCGGTCCGGCGCCGGCGATGGCCGAGCTGATCTCCGGCAACGGCGCGCGTCACGAGACGGCGGCGCCGGAAGGCCTCAAGGCCGGCGTCCTCTTCCTTGCGGTCAAGCCGCAGGTGATGGACCAGGTCCTGCCGCCGCTGAAGGGGCTCGTCGGGCCGGAGACGGTGGTCGTCTCGGTCGCTGCCGGCAAGACCGTCGCCAATCTCGAAAGCCATCTCGGTCCGGCCGCCGTCGTGCGCGCCATGCCGAACACGCCGGCCATGATCGGCCGCGGCGTCACGGGCGCTTTCGCCAACGAACGCGTTTCCGAAGGGCAGCGCGATTTCGTGCATTCCCTGCTCAAGGTGAGCGGCCCGGTCGAATGGGTTGCGAGCGAGGGCGACATCGACGCCGTCACCGCGGTCTCGGGCAGCGGCCCGGCCTATGTCTTCTATCTCGTCGAGTGCATGGCGGAGGCAGGACGCAAAGCGGGCCTGCCGGCGGACCTCGCCATGCGGCTTGCACGGGAAACCGTCGCGGGGGCTGGTGAACTGCTTCACCAGTCCCCCGACACCGCCAGCCGACTGCGACAGAACGTGACCTCGCCCGGCGGCACCACCGCCGCCGCGCT